>JBQCJB010000178.1:0-5785 GCA_051953155.1 Aureliella sp.
TCAATGCCCTTTTCTTTCTCGAGCATGACGCGGAAGTCTTTGTAGACTTTGGCGCTCGGAACGCTCTGAAACGTTTTGGCCGCGCGGCTAGCGTCGACGTCGCACAAAGCGGCGAAGGTCGCTCCCGCTTCGGTCAGGTCCTTGACCTCGCCCGCCCCTTTACCGCCGACGCCGATGCCTGCCAGATAGATGCGCTCGTTGGCGCCCCACGCGCGCCGCGGAATGTAAGTGGCTGCGTAACCCCAGGTGGCTGCTTTCAAGACCTGTCTGCGATCGATGCGCCGCGGCATGCTGTGCTCCTCGGTTGGGGACCATTCAAAGGGACGACCACATCAACGATTGGACAAGAGGATACACGCCCGAGTGAAGCGCCGGCAAGCAATTCGATGCCCGCCGGTCAGAGGCGGCAGGCCGGCTGGTCCGCCGACCGTCAAATCGGAGGCAAAAGGTGGCAATCGAGCCAGCGGCGCCGTAGACTGTGGGCCAATGCGGATCTTTCTTCCCGCACTTCCCCGCCTTCACTTCTACCTCTCTCAAAGGGCTGATGGTCATGTCGCAAGTCCAGCGAATCGATCGCCGGCGATTCTTGAAAACCTCGGTTGCCACCGGCGCCGCCGCTGCAATCGCTCCGACGATCGTTCCCAGTTCGGCACTCGGCCGCGACGGCGCGGTCGCTCCCAGCGAGCGCATCGTCGTCGGGGGCATCGGCATCGGCAACCGCGGCACCTATGACCTGGGTTGTTTTCTCGAGCAGTCCGACGTGCAGTTCGTGGCGGTTTGCGACGTCAAGGAAGCCCGGCGGCGATCCGTCAAGGCGATGGTCGACAAACACCATGGCAACAGCGACTGCCAAACCTATCGCGATTTCCATGAACTGCTCGATCGCAGCGACATCGATTCGGTGCTGATTGCGACGGGGCCCAACTGGCATGGGACAATGGCCATGTACGCAGCGCGGGCGGGCAAGGACATCTACTGCGAAAAGCCCTGCACCAAGAACATTGCTCAGAGCCTGATTCTGGCCGAAACAATGAAGCGCACGGGGCGCATTTTCCAGGCGGGCACGCAGCGGCGGAACCTGCCGCATTTCGCCTTCGCCTGCGAACTGGCTCGCACCGGCAAGCTAGGAAAACTAAAGACCGTTTACGCGCACCCGGCCGGCATGACGGCCAAGATGAGCGGCTGGGAGACGCCGGCGGGCGAACCGCCGAAGGAAACGGTTGACTGGGATTTGTACCTGGGGCCGGCTGCCTGGCGGCCATTCAATCCCAAGCATCTCGACGGATTCAACTTCGAAAAAGGTGGCGGGATGGTCGGCGGCGGTGTGCTCGAATGGGGCTCGCACTGCGTCGACTTGTGCCAATGGGCCGTCGGCGCCGACCGCGAATCTCCGGTCGAATACTTTCCGCCGGAGAATCGTCGGCTGAAGGCGCGCTATGCCAACGGTGTCGAGCTGATCATTCGCGAGGATGGCTGGATTCCGCTGGGTTCCTGCCCGGTGCGTTTCGAAGGGGACGAGGGCTGGGTAGAGACGGGCGACAGTGGCAAGATGGTTCTCAGTTCGCCCGCCTTGCTGGCCGGTCGCAAAGTTGCCGAGATCGGCGGCTACCCTGCGACGTTCCACGTCCGCGATTTTCTCAACTGCGTCAAGACGCGCAGCCAGCCGAAAGCGAACGCCGAAGCTGCCTGTTACGCGCACATCACTTGCCACGCAGCCAACATCGCGCTCTTCTTGGGCCGCAAGCTGGACTATGACCTCGCCAAGCACGAGTTCGTCAACGATGAAGTCGCCAATCGCCTGCGCTCCGAAGCGCTCCGCGAACCGTGGCGAATATAAGAACGGCGCATGACCGTTCCGCATTTTCATCCCGCTCGGCGTCCTCTATCCCTCCCGAATCCACAACAAATCTCAAAGCATTATTGATCATGCAAACAATAAAAAGTGCATTACCTGGCTGTATGCGTTTACCCGGTGCCCTCTGGCAGCTGTGGCGGAGCCCGGCCGCTGCCGCGACGGCGATGGCTACCGGGCTGATCCTCAGCTCGCTCGCCCCGGCATGGGGACAGCAGCGCGATTCAGCCAAGGAACGCGAACTGATCGCCGTGTTGACCGCCCAGGAAACGGCTCCGGCCGACAAAGCGATCACTTGCAAACAGTTGGCCTTGCACGGTGGGCCCGATGCGGCGGCGGCCCTCGCCCCGCTACTGGCCGACGACCATCTGGCCTCGTGGGCTCGGATTGCCCTTGAAGCGATCCCCGGCCCGGAAGCGGCTGCAGTGCTGCGCGAGGCGGCTGGGAAACTGAGTGGCCGCTTGCTGATCGGCACGCTCAATTCGATCGGCGTGCGCGGCGACAGCGACTCGTTTGACGTATTGAGTTCGCGGTTGGACGACCAGGATGCGGACGTCGCTTCGGCGGCAGCTCTGGCACTGGGACGCGTCGGTGGGGAGAAAGCCGAGAAATTGCTCCGCGAAAAATTGTCCGCCGCTCCACCGGCCGTGCGCTCGGCCGTGGCCGAAGGTTGCATTCTGTGTGCGGAACGCCACTTGGCCGATAGTCCCGATGTTGCAGTCGATATCTACGACGCAGTGCGCAGCGCCGAAGTCACCAAGCCGCGGGTGCTCGAAGCGACGCGGGGTGCGATCATTGCACGAAAGACCGAAGGGCTGCCCCTGCTGCTGGAACAGCTGCGGAGTTCCGACCTGGCGTTCCAACGGCTCGGATTGACCGTGGCCCGCGAACTGACCGGCAAAGAGGTAACTGAAGCGCTGGCCAAAGAGGTCAGGTCGGCCACGCCCAAGCTGGCGCCGCTGCTGTTGATTTCGCTGGCCGATCGCGGCGATCGCGCAGCCCTGCCCGCGGTGCTCGTGGCCGCCAAGAACGGCCAGCCGGCGACGCAGATCGCGGCCGCCGAAGTGTTGCTGAGCCTCGGCGATGTCCAGTCGCTGCCGGTGTTGATCGAATTGGCACTTGCCACCAATAAAGATGTCGCCGACGCGGCGCAGGCGACGCTGGCGGCATTGCCTGGCAAGGAAGTCGACCAAGAAATCGTAACGAAGTTGGATTCGGCTTCCGGCCAGACGCTGCCGCTGCTGATCGAACTGGTCGGCCAGCGGCGGATTGCGGCGGTGGCCGCTCTACGCAAGCTGGTCGACAGCAACGACGCGGCGGTACGGCACGCAGCCCTGGCGGCGCTCGGGGAGACGGTCGAGGCCAAGGATTTGCAGCTCCTGATCGACCGCTTGACGGGCAAAGGCATCGCCGCCGACGCGGCTGTGTCGCAGCAGGCGCTGCGGGCGGCGGCGGTTCGCATGGCCGCTCGCGAAGCCTGCGCGCAGCAACTGGCCAACGCCATGTCGGGTCAGTCGACCGAAGTCAAGAATCGTCTGCTAGAGATCCTCGGTGAAGTCGGCGGCAGCAATGCTCTGGCCGCCATGCGGGCCGCGGCCGTCGGCAATGACCCGCAGTTGCGCGATACTGCCTCGCGGTTGCTGGGGTCTTGGTTCGACGTGGATGCCGGACCGGTTTTGTTGGAACTGGCCCAGATGCCCGGCAACCAGTTCAACGTGCGGGCGCTGCGCGGGTACATTCGACTGGCGCGGCAGTTTACCATGTCGGATCAGCAGCGCGCTCAGATGTGCCGCAATGCGATGCAAGCCACCGATCGAACGGCCGAACAACAATTGGTGCTGGAAGTCATGCAGCGCTACCCCAGCCCTGAAATGCTGAAGGTTGCCAAGGAAGTCAAGCCGAACCCGCAGCTCGCCGACGAGGCCCAGCGCGTCACCGAAGCCATAGCCGCGAAACTGGCTGGCCAACGCAAGTGAGCCAGCCTTAAGGCAACGATGAGTCACCGCCCGCGGCCGGACTACTGGCCGCTGCCGTCCGGCCTTGCCAGCGAACCACAATCCCAGTCGCGCTCCTGCCAACAAACACGCTGGCAGGTGCGCATGCATTCGCTTTGTAATGTGCGGATTTGGCTTCGTTTTTGCACAGAACATCGGCCCAATTTGACGCTTCTTTGAGACGAGCATCCTTGGGCAGTGGGGCGGTGTATGTTGAAATTGAAGGCCGATGCGAGCGAAGTCCGTTTGCAACAAGCCCTGGCGTGGCTGTTGCCGGTGACCGTGTTTCTGAGCGCCTTTCTCCTTTTCCAGGTGCAACCGCTGATCAGCAAGTTCATCCTGCCGTGGTTTGGCGGCACGCCGGCGGTTTGGACGACCGCCATGCTCTTCTTCCAAGGCGTCCTGTTCGGCGGTTACAGCTACGCGCACTTGACCACCCGGCTGACACTGCGGCAGCAGACGCTGATCCACTTGGGGCTGTTGTGCGCTTCGGCGTTGCTGGCCTGGTTCATCCTGCCAGGAAAAGCCTTGCAGCCCAGCGGTCAGGAGAACCCGGTACTCCGCATCCTCTGGCTGTTGTCGCTGTCGGTCGGATTGCCTTACTTTACGCTGGCGACGACCGGGCCGCTCATTCAAGCCTGGTTTGCCCGAGTGTATCCCCACCGTTCTCCGTATCGACTGTATTCGCTGTCGAACGTCGGCTCGTTTGTGGCGCTGTTGTCGTTCCCGTACTTGTTCGAGCCGCTGTTTGAACTGCCGCAGCTGGGGCACTTTTGGACGGCCGGTTTTTGGTTGTTCGCTCTGGCCTGCGGCCTGACGGCCATTCGGATGCTCGGACTCTCCAACCAGAGCAGTGCCCTGCCCGAGCGGACGGTCGCAGTCGACAGCCGCGACGAATCGGTTGGCGTGTGGCAGCGGATGGGTTGGATCGGCTTGCCCGCCCTGGCGTCGCTGGCGCTGGTGGCGGTCACCGACCACGTCAGTCACAACGTAGCGCCCGAACCGCGATTGTGGATCGCGACGCTCAGCCTCTACTTGCTGACGTTCATCATCACGTTCGACCACGAGCGGTGGTACCGCCGCGGCCTCGTGGCTGCCGCCACGCTGGCGGCGATCGTCCTGCTGACCGCGCAGAGCGACCTGGAAACGTGGCTCGGTTCCGACTTTTCCTTCGGCGTTACGGAGCTGCGGTGGAGTCACTTGACGGTCATGTTCCTGATCTGCTTCCTCTGCCACGGCGAACTGGTGCGCCTCAAACCGAAGTCGCATCGCCACTTGACCGAGTTTTATCTGTGCATGTCCTTCGGCGGAGCATGCGGCAGTCTTTTCGTGACCCTGATCGCAGTCAACTTCTTCGACGAATACTACGAATGGCCGTTGTGTCTGCTGCTAGGCACGCTCCTGAGCACCGGAGTTTTCATGGCTGCACTCGACCACCGCTTGGCTGGGTTCCGAACCGATCGCCGCCACGGCCTGCTGACGGCGATCGCTGGCCTGGCTGCCTGCGCGTGCGTGTTCACTTTCGAAGATCCGTTCGGCTGGCGCGGTTACCGCTCGAACGAGTACCAGCGAAGCGAACTGTACGCCAGCCGCAACTTCTACGGGACGGTGACGATCATCGACCGCCGGCATACGCAGGACCCCAAAGAAAACTATCGCACTTTTTTCAGCGGCACGATCGTGCACGGCCAACAGTTCACCGACCCGTCGCGTTTGAGCTGGCCTACGTCGTACTACGGAGCCGACAGCGGCGTCGGCCGCACGCTTCGATACGCCCAGTCGCAGCAGCCGGCGATGCGCGTCGCGCTGGTCGGTCTGGGGGCCGGCACCTTGGCCAGCTACGGCCGCGCCGGCGACCAGTATGATTTCTACGAAATCAATCCCGAAGTCGTGCACATCGCCAACGAGTTTTTCACTTATTTACCTACCTGTGCGGCCA
>JBQCJB010000179.1:0-5445 GCA_051953155.1 Aureliella sp.
CGTCGGTCCGGTAGCCGCCCTGGCCGCGGCCGTTTGGCTGCGGATCACGTGGCTGGCAACCGAACTGGTCGTGGCGGCGGTTCTGCGGGTGGCGACCTCACTTGCTCAAGAAAATCGCGATCCGTGATTCCATAATCAGGCCGATATCGCTGAGGCATTGGAGTTAAAATAGGCCGCGAGCCGCCAGCGGAATGTTTTTCACGTTCGTTTTGAATCTGGCCGTTTTTCGTCAACAACCGTCACGCCAGCTTGAATGTGAAAGTAGGCTGGGTGCTCTCGATCGTCGTACCGGTGTTTAATGAACAGGCTTCGCTGAGCGAGCTGGTGCGGCGCATCGCCGAAGTGGCCATGCGGCACGCCTACGAAGTCGAAATCCTGTTGGTCGACGACGGTTCGAACGATGGCTCCTGGCCGCGCATCGAGGAACTGGCCGCCCAGCCCCGCGCCGCCGGCTCGCCGGTTGTCAGAGGCTTGAAACTCCGACGCAATTTCGGCAAAGCGGCAGCCTTGGCCGCTGGCTTCGACCAGGCCCGCGGCGAGCGGCTGATCACGATGGACGCCGATCTTCAGGACGATCCGGACGAGATTCCGGCGCTGTTGGCTAAGCTGGACGAAGGCTTTGATGTGGTGACCGGTTGGAAACAAGTGCGGCACGACCCGTGGCACAAGGTCGGCCCAAGCCGCATTTTCAATCGCCTGATCAGTTGGCTGACCGGCGTCCAGTTGCACGACCACAACTGCGGACTGAAAGCCTACCGACGCGAAGTGCTCGACGAAGTCAAACTCTACGGAGAGATGCACCGCTTCGTCCCGGTGCTCGCAGCAGCCCGCGGCTTTCGCGTGACCGAGATCCCGGTGCGGCATCAACCGCGGATCCACGGCGTTTCCAAATACGGCTTCGAACGTTTCATCAAAGGCCTGCTCGATCTGTTCACGGTCTACTTCCTGACCGGTTTCCGCAATCGTCCCCAGCATCTGCTCGGATCGCTGGGCCTGGCGGCCCTGGCTTTCGGAGCTCTGGGCCTGAGCGTGCTGACAATTCTCTGGGCTGCGTCGCGCGCGAGCGAGGCCTGGCCCGACATCCACTTGCACGAGCGGGCAATCTTTTATTACTGCATCGTGGCCCTCTTGCTGGGCGTGCAGTTGCTGTCGGTAGGTTTCATCGCCGAATTGATCACCGCCCAGAACCGTCCCCACACGCGCCCCTACAGCCTGGCCGGTAGCGCGCCGCCGTCCAACACCCAGCCATCGAACCCAGCGCCAGCCCAGTCTGTGCCCGACCAGCCCGCGCCGGCTGGCGGCCAGGTTCCTCGGGAAGGGCGGTAAGCATGTCCAGAGAAATGCTCTCGAGTGGAATTCTGGGCGTGCTGATCGTCGCGGCCCTGGCTGCGCAGACCAGCCGCGTGATGACGACGCGCTCGACGACCGGCGAGACGCCGTTTCACAGCGCCAACGATCGTAGCCGCTGGTGCAGCGTGGCGGCGATCGGAGGCTACGGTCAATTCGAAATCGATCCGCTGATCAATATCCGCGATCCCAAAACGAAGCGCCGTACCTGGTACACGATCGACCTGGTCCGTCACCGCGGCCGCGATGGCAAACAGCATTACTACAGCAGCAAACCGCCGCTTTTGACGGTTGTCCACGCGGGCGTCTACGCTGCGGTGCGCCTGGTCACGGGCCTGAGCTTGACCGTCCAGACATTCACGGCGGCGCGCGTCGTGTTGGTGCTGGTCAACCTGCTGCCCCTGGCAGCCTTCTGGTGGCTGTGGGGTGGTTATTGGCAGCGCCGCCTGTCCAGCCCCTGGGCGCTGGTCGTCAGCATGACGTTCCTCCTGTGGGGCACCTTCGTGTCGACATTCGCCAATACGCTGAACAATCATCTGCCCGGTGCGCTTGCGGCCGGTTTGTCGCTCTGGGCCGTTTTAAAAATCGTCGAGCAGGATCGCCGCGAACTGCGCTGGTTCGTGCTGGCAGGTTTTTCAGCCGCCTTCTGTGCGGCGTGCGAGCTACCGGCCTTGAGCTGGGTGGCTGCTATTGGCGTGCTGTTGGTCCAGGTCGCGCCGCGGCGTGCCGCGCTCGGGCTCAGCCTCGGCGTCGTGCCGGTCGCCATCGCCTTTGCGGTCGTCAACCTGCTGGCTCACGGAGACCTGCGGCCGCCGTACGCGCACCGCGCTGTCGGCGAACTGGTCAGCAGCGTCCCGCGGGCGGAAGACCAACCGACCGGTCAGGCTTCGGTCGAAGCCGACATGCCATCAGAAGTAGGCGCCAGCCAAGACCTGTCGGCCAGTCGTGAGCGGATCATCGCCCAGCTGCGTCACCAAGGTTATGAAGTTTCGCCTGAGTCGGTCGTACGCACGACGCGCACCGCCGGCGTGCAGGAGCTGTGGGATGAACGCACGCAGCTGCGATTCGCGTTGGTCGCTGGCCCCCAGCAGATCCAAATCCATCAGTGGGACGACTGGTACGATTATCCGAATTCCTATTGGTACCCCGATCGCAAGCAAGGTGTCGACCGCGGCGAACGCAATCGCTGGAACTATCTATTCCAGACGACCCTCGGTCACCACGGAGTTTTTTCGTTGACTCCGATGTGTCTGCTCTTCCCGTTGGGCGCGTGGGCGATTTGGCGGCAGTCGATCAGTCCGCCGTGGCAGCGGCTGTTCGAGTTTCGCATCCAGTTGATGTTGGCCATCGTGGCGACGACGCTGGTCTGCTTTGCGTTTTATATCGCCCGGCCGCTGGAAGATCGCAACTATGGCGGCGTCAGTTCGGGCTTTCGGTGGATGTTCTGGTTCACGCCGCTGTGGTGCTGGTTGGTGGCCGAAGCTCTCGAGCGGTATGGCGAATCGCGCCTGGTGCGCCGCCTGGTCCTGGTCGCTTTGGGGATCAGCGTCTTTTCAGCCACGTTTCCGTGGACCAATCCGTGGACCACTCCTTGGCTGGCACAAGCGGTCGAATCCTTCCGGCCATAGCGGCAGGTTGACGTGGTTGGTTCTATCATTGGCCGCCTCGCTGGCGGCCGGTCAGAGAAGCCAGCGGCCGGACGCATCCGGCCAGGCGGATTTGGTTGCCCGGAGTGATTTTGGCGTGTAGAGTTAACCGTGGCACTGCGGCGAGCTTGGCCTTTCGCATATGCATTTGCATTGTTGGCGGTTATGGGTCTGACCTACTTCAAACGCTACAAAATGGAAATCCGTCTGGCTTCGTTGGAGCTGGACGAGCGTCCGTTGGCCGAGGGCATCGAGTTGCTGCCGTGGGCTCCCGAGCTGCTGAACGAGCACGCGACGGTAAAGTGGGAGAGTTTTCGCTCGGAGATCGATGCGCACGTCTTTCCCTGCTTGGGCGAGCGTGAGGGTTGTATCAGGCTGATGCGTGAGATTGCCAGCCGTCCGAACTTCGTACCCGAAGCGACCTGGTTGGCCTGCCACCATTCCGCCACCACCTGGCAACCTTGCGGGACGGTCCAGGGATTGATGATCTCGCCTCGCGAAGGGGCCATTCAAAATTTGGGCGTCCAGCCCGAGTATCGCGATCGAGGCATCGGTCGCGCTCTGTTGGCGGCTGCCTTGAAAGGTTTTCGCGCGGTCGGATGCACGCATGCCCAGTTGGAAGTGACCGTCCAGAATACGTCGGCCGTGCGATTATATGAACGCATGGGCTTCCGGCGCGTCGAGACGCTCTTCAAAGTCGCTGACGTCATCTATGCGTGAGCCAGGCGGCTGGGCTGCGCGAGCCGGCTTGGCGAACGTTCTGCTGTTGCTGGCTCTTTGCGGCTGTCGGCCCGCTCCGCCCACGCCATCTCAGGCTACCGCATCGGGAGGAAGCTCGGCCACTGCGCCAGCCTCGGGCACGGCGCCAGCCTCGGGCACGGCGGGCGAAACCGCATCAGGCGAATCCACGCGCCGCGCCGGTCCCGGTCAGCAGCCCGCCAGGCCGGTGGTGCTGGTCGATAGTTACCACGCCCACAATTTTCTCCACCGCGGGCTCGTGCCGGGCGAGCACAATTATCACTGCTACACGGGGCTGCGCCGCGGGCTCGGCTTGCTGGAAACTCGAGGCTGCGAAGTTCGCGAATGGATCGTCGGCCCGATTACCGCCGATCGGCTCCGCGATGTGCAGTTGGTCGTGCTGAACCTGCCGAGCATGGATCGACCTCCCTGGCTGGTTTCGGAAATTGAGGCCATCGACGCCTACGTGCGCCGCGGAGGCGGGATGGTCTTCGTCACCGATCACAGCAACTGTTACTACCACCAATACCATCTGCTGCCACTGTGGGATCGACTGGGACTGATCCCGAGTTTCGAAACGGTGTGCGAGCGCTCCGACCAGCGGATGCTGACTCCCGGCAGTCCCGCCTGGCTGGTCGCTCGCGACTTTCGCCCGCACCCGATCACCGCCCAGGTCCGCTACTGGGCCATGCAAACCGGGGGGCGCGTCGTCGGCTCGCCAGCCGACATTCTGGTGTGGACCAGCGACCGCGCGTGGGCCGATGCGGGAATGTCGCCCCTGTACGGTGAAGGGCCCGTGGGGCTGACCGGCGACATGCGCTATGCCGACAGCGAGGAGTCCGGCCCGCAAGGCTTGCTGCTTGCGAAAACGATCGGGCAAGGCCGAGTCGTCGTCTTCACCGACCAAAACGCGCTCGGGGATGCCGTCCTGGCTTATGCGCACAACTGGCGATTGTGGGCCAATGCGTGCCGCTGGTGCGGACGTCTCGAGTGGGACCAGGCGCAGTTCGATGCCTCCACGTTTCCTATTGAATCGGCGAGCAGCCCCGCGGAACCGTCCGCAACAGCCGCAAGCGCGGCTGCCAGTGCAACCCGCGACGCCAGAGAAGCCAGCGTCGCCAATGAAGCCAGCGACGGCAGCCAAGCCAGCTCGGCTCAGCCCGCTCTGAACTCGACCTTTGAAGGAATCGTCGGGGTCGAGCCGGACCGCAACGCTTCGCCTACCGCGCCCAGCGGCGCCTGGAGCATTCACTGCTGGGAACCCATTTCCCGCAGCCGCTATTACTTCGGCGGCGGCAGCGATGCTCAGTTCTATAACTTTTGGTGTTGGCTCAACCGTTGGTATTGGACGTCTGCTGATGACGCTCCCTTGCGCCCCAGCGAGATGTCGAGCGGCCGACCGATGTTGTGGTTGGTCGCCGCCGATCTGGACGATCCCGCCCTCTGCTATGTTGCCCGATCGACTCTGGCACGGCGCGGCAAGGTTCTCGTGCTGCCAAGTGAGGACCTGTCGAACCAAGGGGGCTCGAAGGAGAGCGGGCCGACTGCGGCGGAAACGCGGGCTGCGTTGGCTATCGCGCGGCAAGTTGCCGAAGGGCCACTTTCCATCGAGCAACTTCGCTGGCATTCCGAGCCCATCGAGCACTGGGGCGCACGGCTTGCAGCAGACCAAGGGACACTAGTGGTCATCCGCACTGCGCGGCCGCTGCGCAAT
>JBQCJB010000180.1:0-5972 GCA_051953155.1 Aureliella sp.
AGCCCGAGGCCACCGCCGCGCTCGGCGGCCAACTGCAAGCGGCGGGCTGCCCGGTCATCCATCTGCTCGATCTCGGCAATCACCGCCACGATCGCTGGCGAACGCAGCGCCTGATCAATGGCCCACAAACGTTCGGCCAGCGTGCGCGGGCGGACGATGACCAGCCGCTTCAAATCGATCCCCATGGCCGCGGCCGCCGGCGGATAAAACTGCTGGCTCCAGTCGACCAGCACGCAAAAACGATCGGTGGCGGCCAAGGCCTCTCGCGCCGCCGAGAGCGCCAGCGAAGTCGCCCCGCTGGCACTGCTGGTCTGCAGATACTCGACCACCGTGCCACCTTCGTAACCACCGCTGGGCAGACAACCATCCATCTCGCGACAGCCGCTGCTGAAAACAGCCGCCGGCTGCTCACGCCCCGGCCACCCGGCTGCGGTCTGCTCGGATGCCGGCTGAGTTGCCTCGGCTAGTTCTGCTGCGGCGCGGTCGATGGCGATGGCGGCCGGCCGCCTGGAAACTTCGATGCGTTGCACTTCGCGCGTCAACCGAGCCATCAAGGCTTGCTGAGCCTGAGAACGAGCTGCTGCAGCCGCTGTCGTTCCTGTCGCTGTCGCTGCTGCAGCCGCGTTGTCGGGCTTGAGCGGATCCGAGCCCTCCGGCAGCGGCGAGGACGTTTCGGCCGCCAGCGCAGCAGCGGACTCTGCAGCCGAGGATCGTGGGACTGAGGATTCTGCGGCCGGGGACTCTGCGGCCGGGAACTCTGCGGCCGGGAACTCTGGGGCAGAGCTCGGCTCAGTCAGAAACGGGAGCGGCAGTGTGCGCAAGCGCAAACCGTCCGACCGGCCGCCTAACCCCGATCCCCTCGCAACGGATAACCGTGAAGCGGATCTTGGTCGGCGTCGAACCCTCTGGCGCAGCGCAGCAGACATCGCAGTGACTCCTTGCCAAGTGACACAATCCTTCGTGGCTCGCCTCACTTGTCTTTCACCTGTCGACACCTTCGGTCACCCAGGCTGGACGGATTTCCAAGAATTTCAGCCCGCTCGCCCCAGAAGACGGGCACTAACACGACTAATTTAGCAATGCTAGCAAAGTCGATTATAGCAATTGCTAGCATAAGTCGTACCGCGGTGAACTGCGGGGACTTTCGCTTCTCGGGGCGCCACCCCGCTGAGGAGAAAACCACCCAGCCGGCACGGCGTCCGCTTGCGGTACAATGCACCGCTCAACGACCGCCGCCCGAAGCGCGAGCAAGCGCGGCGGACGAGCGGCTGCGGCGCGATGCACACAGGTGGCCAGCCGCCCCAGCCCGAGCGGCAAACACCCGAGCAAACCATGGCTGACATTGCGCTGATCAATCCCCGCTTCGAGGCCTCGTACTGGGGGATGGAGTACGCCCTGCCGATCTTCGGCAAGAAGGCCAACTTCCCGGTGGCTTGCCTGCCCCTGCTGGCCGCCCTGACGCCAGCCGAGCACACGATCGAGCTGATCGACGAGAACGTGACGCCTCTGGACTTCGAGCGTCTGGCCAAGGCCGATCTCGTGGCGCTGACCGGCATGAGCGTCCAGCGTTTCCGCATGCGCGAGATCCTGCGCGAGCTCAAACAGCGGGGCGTGATGACGGTCGTCGGCGGCCCGTGGGTCACGGTCCGCGAAGATTACTTCGGCGATCTGGTCGATGTCATCTTTGTCGGCGAAGCCGAGCAGACGTGGCCTGAGTTCCTCAGCGACTGGCAGGCGGGGCGGCACAAGCGACGGTACGAACAGGCGTCCAAGTCCGACATGACGCGCGTGCCGACGCCGCGGTATGCGTCGCTGCGCATGGACCAGTATGTCTTTGGCAGCGTCCAGATCTCGCGCGGTTGTCCCTTCCAGTGCGAATTCTGCGACATCATCGTGACGTTCGGCCGCCGGCCTCGTCTGAAGACCGCTGCGCAGGTGCTCGCCGAACTGGCCGCGCTGCGCGAGCAGAAGATCAACATTGCCTTCATCGTCGACGACAATCTGATCGGCAACAAACAGGCGATCAAACCGGTTTTGGCCGAAGTGGCTCGCTGGCAAGCCGCCCACGGATATCCGTTCATCTTTTTCGCCGAAGCGTCGCTCGATCTGGCCGATGATGCCGAACTGATGCAGTTGCTGGTCGCGGCCAACATCCAAGCGGTCTTCGTCGGCGTCGAGAGCCCGAACCTGCTGTCGCTGCGCGAGACGAAGAAGCTTCAGAACTTGCGCGACGGGGGCTCGATCGTCGACAAAGTGCGACGCATTCAAGGGGCCGGCATGGAGGTCTGGACCGGCATGATCGTCGGCTTTGATAACGACGATACGTCCATCTTCAACGCTCAATTGGAATTCGTCGCCCAGGCCCGCGTTGCGCACGCGATGCTCGGCATGCTGTCGGCGATTCCCAAAACGCCCCTGTACCAGCGGCTGCAGGAGGAAGGCCGCTTGGACGACGAGGATCAATCGGCTTACGGCACGAACGTGATCCCGCAGCGGATGACGCGTGATGAACTGCTCTCAGGCTATGTCGAGATGATGCGCCGGTTGAACGATGCCGATTCCTTTTTCGACCGCGTCGACAGCCTGTACCTCGACGGGACGTTCCAGTTCAACGCTGCCCAGCTCGCGCATTGGCGGCGCCATCCGTTCCGGCGGCTGCGCGCCGCCGCCTTCGACGCAGCCCGATGCTGGGTGCTTTATCGCCGCCTGATGAAGCACGTCCAGGACGATCATCTGCGGCAGGTTTATCGGCAGCGGTTGAAGAACGTTTGGCGCAAGCGACGCGATCCCGCCGCGCTATTCATTTACTTGATCAAGTGCGCTACGCACTACCATTACCACCAGATCGCCTCCCATCTGGCTCGCGAGAACCGACCGCTGCTCAACACGTTTTAATTCAACACGTTTTCGTTGGAGCAGCGCGACGCTCGTTAGGCGGCCCAGTGAGGCCAAGAGGCCGCTCAGTATCCGAGCCCGGCGCGGAGGACGAATGAATCGGCCAGATCGATATTGTCGGCCGGATCGTTCTTGTAGAGCAGTTCGCGATTGAAGACATAACCGACTTCGAAAAAGCCGACGCGGCGGCCCTCGCGCATCTGCTCGTTTCGCCCCCACTCCAAACCCAGCAGCAGGCGAATGTCGTTGATGTCGATCGAATCCTTGGCGCCGCTGGTTCGCTCGACCGTCCAGGCGCCGCCGCCGTAATAGCCGCCGACATACCACCACGTATCGTAGGTGCCGACCGTGTTCAAGTAAT
The DNA here is from genome assembly GCA_051953155.1 of Aureliella sp. Lineage (GTDB taxonomy): Bacteria > Planctomycetota > Planctomycetia > Pirellulales > Pirellulaceae > Aureliella. The sequence goes on from JBQCJB010000180.1 coordinate 3,257, forward strand.
GGGACAGCTTGGGTTCGGGAAAGAACAGATCGAAGCGCGTGCCCGGGTTGGGCTGCCACAGGACGCCGCCGGCGGGCAACAACTTGACCCGATTGCGGTCCAGGTACACGATGCCGCCCTTTAACGTAGCGGTCGGTGTCAAACGAATGCGCCCCAGCCCGCGTCCCATGACACGGATGCTGTCGCTAGTGAATGTATTGAAGTCGCTGAACACGCCCACGCGTACGCCCAGCTCTGCACCGACCAACCGCAGCGGGTCGGATTGCCAACCGGTGTCCAAAAACGCACTGTAGGCTTTCGATGGCAAGTCGGCCGGTGACGGCGCGTTCGGACCGTCCCACTGGTGCAGCGAGAACGAAGGCAAGATGTAGATCGGCTGAGTCGAGAACAGAAAGTTCGGCACGGCAAAGGCCAGCGACAAATCGGTGTCATGGATCTGCAGCGAATTAGGGTCGTTGTCGCCATAGATATAAGCATGACGAAAACGCGGGCCTTGAAAGAAGCGAATGAACGGCGGCTGCGACGGCCAGACTCCGGCGACATTCCCTTGCGGATTCCACGTGCCATAGGGCGACGCGCCGCTGACGGCTCCCGGAGCGAGGATGCCACCGTTGTTGACCGTGCCATACGGCGGTCCGAGCGCGGTGCCGAAGAGCCCACCACCAAAGATACTGGTCGGAAACAGCGAAGGAGGCGTGCTGTTGGGATACATGCCCGGCGGAGTGATCGCTGGCGGCCCGCCGTTGAACGTCCCGAGCGAGCCGCTCTGTCCTAGTCCCGGATAGGCCGGGTTGAGCCCGCCTGGATACGCCGTGCCGGGATACGCTGCATTCGGATAGCCCGTACCAGGCACTGCGGCGCCGGGATAGACCGACGGCGGAAACGTGGTCGCCGGCATGGCCCCGCCTGCCGAGGTCAGCGGCGCGCCGGAATAGGTCGCGGGGGGCGGATTGCCGAACATGCCGCCACTGGTGCTCGGATAGCTTGTGCCCGGATAACTCGTCCCGGGATAGCTGCTATTGGGGTACACCGGGGAGGCGGGCGAGGTCCCGTAGGGTAGCACCGGCGGCGTGGACGAAGTCGAAGGAAGTTGGTAGCCGGGGTTCTGGAAACTGGGCCGCGTCGCATACGGATCGAACGTCGCGCCACTGGTGCTGGTCGATGGATACAGCCCGTTCTGCGTGGCTGGGTTCAGCGGCACCATCACCGGCTGGCTACTGGAAGCCAGACGACCAGTCTGGATATCCCGCAGCCCCGAACTCGGCTGCGGATACCGCAGCAACTGGCCATGGCATCGCGGCGCCCAGGCACAGGCCAGAGCGAGCATGGCAACGAGATGGAGAAGGGACAGCCGCATTGAACAACCCGGGCATTGGGACGGTACCAGCCATAGCGCTACGGAAATCGATCGCCCGGCTAGGGAGTAACCGACCGTGCCTGCCCAGGTCAAGATGAATTGCTGGCGACCTCGACCGGACAGTCCATCGCTTCCATAGCCGAGACGATTTCATGTTCGGCCCAGCGAGGATCGTCGGTGGCTAGCAAATAACGCGGTCCGCCGAGCGGCCACTTCGGGTCGACAGAGCTGCCGCTGGTCGCTCGGTCTCCGCCATGAGCTTCAGCGCCGGTCGTCAAACCGAGCCAGTTGGCCAGGTCGCGGTGGATATCTTCCCAAGCCGCGCCGACGACCGTCAGCGGCTCGGCCAGCAGGAACACCAGCTTCGGCGCGGGCTGAAGCAGCGCCTGGGATTGTTTCCATTCAGCCAGCTTTTGGGCCGAGACCAACCCGAGCCAGCGTCCAGCCGCATGGCCTACCGGCTCGAGCTGCCGTTCGCACGCGCCCTCGTCCACCGGCAGATGTCTCGCCTGAGCTGCGATGCTAGGCGTCAGCCACTGGCTGCCGGACTGGGCTGCAGCCCGCTCGAGCAACGCTTGGCCCCGGTGTAGATTGCTGGCGACGAGGGCGATGCTGGCTGGCCCGCTGCGCAGGCGTTCGGCCAGTTCAGCGATGGCCAGTCCGCTGACCGGTTCCCGCCACTGGGCCGCCACATCGAGAGCCGGTTCGAGAATGAACCGTCGCATCACCATTCGCGGATGGGGCAGTTTGAAATGCTGCGTCCAGATGCGCTGGTCCTCGAACAAGAGCACATCCAGGTCGATGCGCCGGGCTTCCCAGCGCTCCATGCGCACGCGGCCCAGCGCGTGTTCGATGTCGCGCACAACGTGCCAGACATCCCAAGGCGAGAGCCCATCGATTTCCAGAGCCGCGACCGCGTTGATAAAGGGAGGTTGGCCGCGTGGTCCGCCGACTGCCGGCGTGCGATAGAGGCGGCTGAGTTCGAATCGCCGCAGACCGGCCGCAAGTTGGCTCTGGAGGAGATTGGCCGCGTGGGCGATCGTCTCGGCCGATTGCCCGATGTTGGCTCCCAGACTGATCAAGCAACGAGCCATTGAAGGGACATTTCGCCTGGAAGGGGCTACGGCTCGTTACTTCAATACGGAGACGCGCCACGAGGCGACCGACTGGCTGAAGTGACGCATCAAAGCCACTTCGACCACGCCGGCTGAGGGACGCGAGGCATCGACCATCCGTAGCACGACTTCCCGTTCCTGGTTCAGCAACCGGCCGACGCTGACACCTTCTTTCAACTGCCACTGCGCGCCGGTCCCGCGATCCTTGACCTTGAGCGTCGATGGATCGTGCTCGAACATCTCC
>JBQCJB010000181.1:0-3847 GCA_051953155.1 Aureliella sp.
ACTGTAATGTTTCTCGGCTCGGCCTGGTCAGTGGTCGGGTACTGCTTTTGCACTCGGAAAGCTGTTTGGGAACGGGTTGCTCGGCGCTTGGCCGCTGGGCGAACTCGTTCGGAACGGGGGCTCATTCCGGGCGGACTGTGCAAAAGGTATGGTACAAATGGCGGAGAAAGCGACGAGTCTGTGGGGGGTGGTGTGGGGGGGGCAAGCAGTACCGCTAACGATTGCGCGAACCAAATTCAGAATCGATTCGCGAGAAGAAACACGGACAGCCGAGACGGCTGTCCTACGTGTCGGGGGCTGGCGGGTGAGGGGCAGGGCCGCCACAAAACTCGCCACGCGCAGAACACAAAGAGATCAAGGCAGAGACAAAGCGGACAATGCCGAGACAGCCGAGACGGCTGTCCTACATTACTTTGGTTTTGCCGGGGGTGGCGATACGGTAGCCGCCGTCTTCCAGCGGTTGGATCGGGGCTTGGCTGGACCAGTCCTCGGCGTCGGTCGTCAAGCGCAGCTCCGACGCCATGGCCTTCTCCCAATCGATCGCTTGGCCAGAGTAGGTCGCCATGCGGCCGATGATGGCCGTCATGGTGCTCATCGCCCCATTTTCCGCCTCGTTGTACGGCAAGTCGTTGCGAATGGCGTGGTACAAGTCGTCGTTCTCGACCTGGTACGGATTCTTGCCGCCGCGCTTCGATTGCCAAATAGCTTTCCCGCCCGACGTGAGCGAGCAGCGCACGGAGTCTAAATCGGCGCTCCCTTTCGCGCCGTCGACGATCTCGGCGACTTTGTTCTGGCAACCCGGGATCTGCCGGCAGTAGCTCTGCATCGTCGAACCGTCGGGATAGGTATAGAGGACGGCGTGATGATCGTAGATGTTGCCGTACTTCTTGTCGGTGCGGACTTGCCTTCCACCCATGCCTTCGGCCTTGATCGGGTGTGTGCCTTTGACCCAATTGCAAACATCCAGATTGTGCACATGCTGTTCGCAAATGTGGTCGCCGCTCAGCCAGTCGAAGAAGTACCAGTTGCGCACCTGATGCTGCAACTCGCTAACCGACTCTTCGCGCCCGACCGGTGTCTTGGCTGGAGCCGCCGTATTCCAAAAACAGCGCAGGCTAATGATGTCGCCGATTTCCCCATCATGGATCCGCCGGATCGCTTCCTGATAGGAGGCCTGATGGTGCCGCTGGAGCCCGACGCCGACCTTTAAATTCTTCTCCTTGGCTTGCTTCGCAGCCGCCAGCACGCGGCGAATGCCGTGCGGGTCGGTGGCGACAGGCTTTTCCATAAAGACGTGCTTGCCAGCCTGCACAGCGTATTCGAAGTGCTGAGGACGAAAGCCGGGAGGACCGGTCAGGATCACTACGTCAACACCGCTGTCGATCGCTTGGCGATACGCGTCCAGTCCCACGAACTGGCGCTCGGCGGGCACATCGATCTTGCTCGCCAGCGAATCGGTTTTGTCACGGTCGTAGCGCGCCGGCAAGCCTTGCTGGAGCGATTTGAGACTGAGGGCCAGGCGGTTGTCAAAGGCATCGGCCATAGCCCACAGCTTGACCGGTCCCTCGGTGCTCAACGCCTGCACGGCTGCGCCAGTCCCGCGGCCGCCGCACCCGATCAGCGCAACTTTCAGCGTCGAATCGCCACCGGCCGCATGCACGCTTCGCATCAGCGGACTGTGCAAGAGCAGCGACCCACCGGCCGCTCCGGCTGCCGCGGTCTGAAGGAACGTCCGCCGGGTATTCGAAGCATTGGATTCCGGTAGCGATTCTGACATGGCAAGCATCTCCCTGGTCGCGCATGGATGTGGGTTGGGGTAACCCCACGATTATCAATCAACGCTCGGCCACAGAAAACCCTGCCCAGCACGCGGAGTCGAAGAAATCTACCCGCCTCACCACGCGCCCAGCAAGCGCCCCAGCATGCATCCTGCGGTATGCGCCCATCGGCATGCGCCCTCCGACACGCGATGCTCACCCGCCGCCTTCTCCTGGAAGCGGAGCGAGAGGGAGACTAGAGGTCTACGGCGCCGGCAGCCAGCATCTTGTTGAGCGTGGCCAGCTCGACTGGTTTGACCAGGTGCATGTCAAAGCCGGCCGCCTTGCTGCGGTTGCGATCCTGCTCTTGGCCCCAGCCGGTCAGCGCGATCAGAATCGTATCGCGGCCTTCGGGCAACTCGCGCAACTGCCGCGCAGTTTCAAAGCCGTCCATGTCGGGCATGCCCAGGTCCAGCAGCACGACGTTGGGCTGGAAACTGCGAGTCTGTTCGATGCCATCGCTGCCGTTGGTCACGGTCATGACTTCATGACCGCAGGCTCGCAGCAGCAGGCTCAGGCTCTTGAGCGCATCGATATTGTCATCGATGATCAATATGCGCCGCATGGCCTCCGCGCGCCGCGCCGCCGAGTCAGCCGGCAGCGCATGCTGGGGCTGCTCGGGCACGTTCAGCGGCAGTTCGACCGCGAACTCACTTCCGTGACCTTCGCCAGGACTGGATACCGATACGATCCCGCCGTGCATCTCGACCAGTTTTCGGACCAGCGTTAAACCGATCCCCAACCCACCCTGAGCCCGCTTCAGGTGGCGGTTGATTTGGGTGAACATATCAAAAACCTTGTCGAGCATCTCGACAGGAATCCCCAGACCATTATCGCGGACGCGCACCGTCGCTCGTCCGTTGGCCGACGCGACGCTCACGACGATCCTGCCTCCTTCGGGAGTGTATTTGGCAGCGTTGTTCAAGAGGTTGGCCAGCACCTGGGTCAGGCGGACCATATCTCCCTCGACCTCCAAGCGTTCGCCGCCGGGCTCGACGACCAATTCATGGCCGGCGGCCTCGATCAGAGGCCGGCTAGTCTCGATCGCGCTGTGCACGACGTCCGCCAGATTGACGACGTCGCGGCGGAGCTGGATCTTGCCACCGCTAATGCGACTGACGTCCAGCAAATCATCGACCAGGCGAGCCATGTGATGAGCCTGGCGATCGATGATCTGCTGCAGCTCCTTCGCGTCCGGCCCAGCCAAGCCGGACATGCGCAGGACTTGAACGGCATTGAGGATCGGCGCCAAGGGATTGCGCAGCTCATGAGCCAACGTGGCCAGAAATTCATCCTTGCGGCGATCGGCCTCCTGAAGCGCTTGGGCGTACTGACGCGAATCCTCCAGCAGCCGCGAATTCTCGGCGATCATGCTGGCCAGTTCATCGCGTTGGCGAGCCACCTCTTGCCGCTGGCGATGCAATTCGAAGAAGACTTCGGCCTTGCTTCGAAGCACATCCGGCTCGATCGGCTTTTGCAGAAAGTCGACCGCACCCGCCTCGTAACCGCGGAAGCGACGTTGTTGGTCGGCGTTGCCAGCGGTCAGGAAGATGATGGGCACCCGCCGCGTGCGCTCGGTCCCACGCATGAACTCCGCCAGTTCGAACCCGTCCATGTTGGGCATCTGAACATCGACCAGCGCCAAAGCCACATCGTACTTGAGCAGCAGTTCGAGCGCATCGGCGCCCGAGCGGGCTTTCAGCAATGACAATCCCTCGCGGCGCAGCAGCGACTCCAGGGCGACGAGATTCTTGTCCTGATCGTCGACCAGCAAAAAATGGACCGGCTGCGTGAGCGACTCCTTCATGGTTTCTCGCCTAGCGTCAATAGGGTGTTTGCGATCTCCTCCAACGTCAGCACCTTCGCCTCCGGGCAACTTTCGATCGCCGATTGCGGCATGCGCGACGCGTAAGCCAGGTCCGGACGCTGAACCAACGCTACGCCTCCTTCTTCGACGATTTTACGCAGACCTGCAGCTCCGTCCCAATTGGCGCCACTGAGAATCACACCGATTAGCCCCGCCTGATAAG
>JBQCJB010000182.1:0-2806 GCA_051953155.1 Aureliella sp.
GCTTCGTCGATGGCCAGGTTTCGGATAGCCAAATGGCGGCCTGGTCGATGGCGGTCCTCCTGCGCGGCATGTCGGCAGCAGAAACTTCGGCGCTGACAGCTGCGATGCTCGCCAGCGGAACGAGCCTGCCGCGCGCGACCGACCGCCCGCGCGTCGACAAACACTCTACGGGCGGGCTGGGCGACTCGACCAGTTTGATCCTGGCGCCGCTGTTGGCCTGCTTTGACCTCGACGTACCGATGCTCAGCGGCCGCGGGCTGGGCATCACCGGTGGAACGCTGGACAAACTCGAATCGATCCCCGGCTTCCGCTGCAACCTGAGCGAGGACGAGATTTCGCGTCAGCTGGCGGCCATCGGCTGCGTGATCACCGGCACGACCGACCGGATCGCGCCGGCCGATCGCCAGCTTTACGCGCTGCGCGACGTGACCGGCACGGTCGAGTCGATCCCGCTGATCACGGCCAGCATCATGTGCAAGAAGATGGCCGAAACGCTCGACGCTTTGGTGCTGGATGTCAAGTTTGGGAGCGGCGCCTTCATGCAGTCGCTCGACCAGGCGCGGCAGTTGGCTGAAAGTCTGGTAAGCATCGGCAGCGCTGCCTCTTTGCCGACGCGGGCCATTCTTAGCGACATGAACCAGCCGCTGGGGCGAATGGTCGGCAATGCCTGCGAAGTCAATGAAGCCCTCGAGGTTTTAGAGGGCGCTACGAACAATCGGCTGGCCGAAGTGACACTGCGACTGTGTGCAGAATTGCTGGTCGCCGTCGGTAAGGCAGCGGATCTCGCGTCGGCCCAGCGGGCTCTGTTGGCCGAGCTTGCGAGCGGTCGCCCTGTAGCGCGCTTCCAGCAGATGGTCGAGCATCAAGGAGGGCGATTCGCCCAGCGATACACGCTGGCTCCGCTCCAGGTGCTGGTCGCCGCCCAGAGCGGGCGCGTCGAGCGGATGCACGGCCGCTGGCTCGGTCAAGCGATCATCGAACTGGGGGGCGGCCGAAAACAGCTCGGCCAAGCGATCGACCATGCCGTTGGCCTGGAGATGCTGGTGCGGATTGGCGAGCAAGTCGAGGCAGGACAGCCGATCGTCAACCTGTTTGCCCACAAAAACTCGGCCTCGGAGGTGGCTCGCGACCTGATTGTTCGCGCCGTTGAGATTACAAAGGAAGCTGGAGCTGACCGGAGGGCCGCGCAAACTACCGAGGCATCTGCCGAAACCCCGTTGATGGTGATCCCATGACCAAACTCGATGAAAGCTGTCGTGAACAACTGGCCTCTGCCGCCATGGAGGCCCAGCGACGCGCCTACGCGCCCTACAGCCGCTTTCCGGTCGGCGCTGCGATCCTGCACGACAGCGGACTGATCTTCTGCGGCGCGAACGTCGAAAGCGCCTCGTACGGCTTGACGCTGTGTGCCGAACGCGTTGCGGCCAGCGCGGCGGTGACCGCCAGCGATGTCCATAGCCAAGCCGTTGTCACCGAAGACGAATCGATAACGCATAACTGGAAAGCGATCGCCGTGGCCAGTCGCGGCGGCGCATCCCCCTGCGGAGCTTGCCGGCAGTTCTTGCTGGAGTTCGCACCCGACATGGAAGTCCTGCTGGTCGATAGCACGACTTCGAACATTTCGCGGATCGAAACTCTGCGACAACTCTTACCGACAGCGTTTGAATTCAGTACCGAACTCAAATAGGTGGCCTTCAATGCAACTGCCAAATCGCGCACTGCGCCGTGACTTTCATCTTGCCGTTCTCGGTGCTGCATGGCTGGCCGGGCTTTTGGCAGCCGGGACGGCTGTACAGGCGGCCGAAGACGCTCGCGGCGACTCGTCCGAGCGGCGGGCACTCGCCGAACTGGCCGACGGCCAGCGCGACGCCAGTTCCGCGCTGCAAGCAGCCATCGACGCGGGACATGGCTCACTGAGCCTGCCGACAGGCCGCTACCGTTTGGAAAAACCGCTGGTCATCACGCTGGCCCAGGCAGAATTCTGCCGCCTGCGCAGCGACGGCCCAGTAACGCTGGTGATGGCTGCGGCCGGACCGGCGATCCGGCTGAGCGGTACGCACGAGCGTTCGGCCGATCCGGGCGGATTCGCCGAAGGCGTTTGGCAGCACGAGCGCATGCCGCTGATCGAAGGCTTGGCAATCGAAGGCGCGCACGCAGAGGCCGAAGGCATCGAAGCCCGCGGCACAATGGAGATGACACTCTCGCACCTGCACCTCCGCAAGCTCAAGCACGCTGTCCACCTGGTCGGCAACAACCGCAACATTCTGATCGATGCTTGCCACATCTATGAAAACCACGGCATCGGCATTTTTTATGACGACGTGAACTTGCACCAATCGAACATCGTCGGCTGTCATATCAGCTATTGCGACGGCGGCGGCATCGTCGCCCGCAAAGGCAACGTCCGCAACATCCACATCAGTGGCTGCGACATCGAAAGCAACATGAGTCGCGACACTCCCCCGACGGCGAACGTGCTGATCGATTGCCGCGAGAGCGAGAACGGCACGGCGGAAGTCGCCATCACCGGTTGCACGCTCCAGCACAACTCGGCCGGTCCCGATTCGGCCAACATTCGCATCCTCGGCGGAAGTCGCAACGAGCGCACGGGCAAGCCCTATCGCGAAGGCAACATCACCATCACCGCTAACGTCCTCAGCGATGTCGCCACCAACGTGCACCTGAACAACTGCCGCGGCGTTACCTTGACCGGGAATACTTTCTGGATGGGTTACCAGCACAATCTGCTGGTCGAGCAGTGCTCGCACATCGTCATCGGGCCGAACAACTTCGACCGCAACCCGCG
>JBQCJB010000183.1:0-6431 GCA_051953155.1 Aureliella sp.
GGCCGTCGCTGGTCACGGTCAAGAATTCGGTCGGCATCGGTGCTTCGTCGATCCTCGCACCTCAGTACGATGCCAACGGACTGCTGCGGGTCGACGATCCGAGCGTGACCTCGCCCGCCGGTCTGGGCGAAAACATTTTCAAGGACCGCGGCGCTCAAGACCGAGCCGATTTTGTCGGGCCTTCGGTCGTGTTGCTCGAGCCAGTCGATAACGACGTGGCCGGTGTCGACGGCAATCCCGCTGAGTCGGTCGTCGAGCTGACCAACTACACCGCGCACTACTTCGACATCCAGTTGGTCGATGGTCTTGAGCCCAGCGATCCGAATCTGGGTTCGAACATCAACGATGCGACGGTAACTTCGGCTTCGGTCCTGCTGTACAAAGACAACGTGCCGCTGGTCGAAGGCATCGACTACCGCTTTGGATACGACGAGACCTCGAACGTCATTCGCTTGACTCCGTTGGCGGGCGTCTTCTCCACCAGCAGCGTCTATCAAATTCGCTTTGTCAACACTCGCGAATTCGCAGTCACGACTCTTGACGGTCGCGACTACAGCGACGGTGCGACCTTTGACATTACCGACGCGAACAACGTGACGACCACTTTCGAAATCGACACCGGCTTCCGCTTGAGCGTGCCGAGCGCCGATGGAATTACGGCCGACATCGTCGACGGGGCGGTCTTTACGCTCGACGACGGCATCCGGAGGATGAGCTTTGAATTCGACAGCGACGGCGCGGTCAGTTCGGGCAACATCGCCTTGCCGCTGTCGGGAGGTGAATCGCCCGACGCGATTGCTCAAACGATCCAGACGGCGATTTCGCTGGCGGGTCTGCAGCTGAGCGTGGTCAATCTCGGTGGCGGAGAACTGCAAATCGATGGTTCGGTCGCATCGAACATCATCGCCGGCACCAGCGGTCTGGTCGTGACCGGACGACCTGGCGTACGCACGGCTCTCGGACTGCAGATTCCGCTAGTCGCGGGCGCTCCGATCAACTTCGTCGATGGTGAAAGCTTCTCGATCACTCGCACGAGCGTGCCGGTGACCTTCGAACTGGACACCAACGGCGTCGTGACTCCGGGCCGCATTCCGGTGCGTTTCGCACCCGGTGCCAGCGCGGCCACGATCGGTGCGGCTCTGGTCAATGCCATTCGCAATTCCACCGTCGGTCTGGTACCGACCTATGCGGGCAATGGCTTGGTCATCCTGGGCGGCGATGCCAACACGGTGCTCGACCTGAGCCAAACGCAACTGCAGCAATCCGGAACTCCGGGACTGCCAGCCGCACAGGCGATCAAGATCTCGGCCGCCGATTCGGTCGACTCGTCCTCGGTCTCCAGCCAGATCGCAGCAGCGATCAACGCGGCCAACCTCAGCGGAGTCAAGGCGACCCCGTTCGGTGACCGCGTGGTGATCAGCGGAGCTGAGGATGTCACCGGCAGCCAAACGACGATCATCCAAGGCATCACCGATAACGCCGGCAACGCGCTCAAGCCCAATCAGATCGACGGCACGAGCACGCTCACGATCTTCCTCGGTGAAGGGCTCGACTACGGTGACGCTCCCGATCCGAACTACCCCAGCAAGCGCGATAGCAACGGTCCTCGCCACACGGTCGTCCCAGGCTTCAGCCTCGGCGCGGACGTGCGTCCCGATGCCGATGCCAAGCTGACCGATGCTGACGAGTTCGACGACGGTGTGGTCTTCAATCAGTCGCTGGTGGCTGGATTCCAATCCACCGCCACCGTCAGCGTCACGCGTCCGACGGGAACCAAGGCCTATCTGCACGCTTGGATCGACTACAACCACGACGGTATCTTTTCCTCCAGCGAGCAGATCGCGCGGCAGGAGCTGACCCAGGCAACCACCTCGATCTCGTTTGTCGTCGCCAGCGGCGCACTGACGGGCACGACGTACGCTCGCTTCCGCATGAGCAGCGACCAGGCCAGCATCGAGAACCCGACGGGCGTCGCTCCGGACGGCGAAGTCGAAGATTACCAGGTCACGATCGTCGGCAGCCCCTACCAGAATCCGACCAACCATCTGGACGTTAATGGTGACGGCTTTGTCTCGCCGATCGATGCCTTGCAGGTGATCAATTACCTGAACGATCCGGCCAAGCCGAAGACGCTGACGCTGCCGCACGTGGCGGCACCGCCGTACATCGATGTCGACGGCGACGGATTCGCAGCTCCCAAGGACGTGCTGTTCGTCATCAACTACCTGAACACTCTGCCACCGACCGGGGGCGAGGGCGAAGCCGTCACAAGCGATGCCAGTGGCTCCGCCGTGACCGACGCCCAGACGTTCGGATCGGGTGTCGCTTCGGTCAGTGCGGGCAATTGGCTCGACGGTATCGAGCGACTGGCGGCGCCTCAGGTCAAGAGCTCGGCGGCGATTGCGAGTGACTCGGACACCGATCCGGCGGATGCTTTCTTCGCTTCGGTCAGCGACTCCGACGAACTGGCGGATCTGGCTGGTGTTCCGGCCCAGACGCAGCCGAGCGTCCACGATTCGGTCCTGGCAACATTGGCCAGCGACTTTGTCGGCGACGCCGATCAAGTCGCCGATGAGGCTGCGGGCACGGAGCCTGGTTCGCAGATGCGGCAACGCCTGGCAAGCTACTTCCGACGCTAGCAAGAAATGCTGGACCGACAGTAGCGCCGGTCACAGAAAAAATTTACTGAGCGATCAGTCGACCTACCGCTCGTGGGCAGCCGGGGAGAAAACGACCCCGAAATGCCTGCGAGCGGTTTTTTCGCGCGTTGCGCCAACTCTGCCTTTTCGTCCCTGAGGGGATAGAATGGACTGGCCATAGTGGTGGACCGTGTGCTTCCAACGCGACTGTGCGGCGCGACGGCTGGGTAGATCCAGGCGAATTTGCGGCCGGTTCGTTGTGGGAACCATTGCGGCCACCTAGAGTCCAATATATGGACCCCGCTGCCTGTTTTGTTCATCCCGCCCAAGACGGACCCCGATGTCGACCAGCCGAAGACCGTTGAAAAATCGCGGAAATCGAGCCCGAGTGCTGCGTTTAGAGTCGCTTGAGGGCCGTGCGCTGCTCGCCGGCTTGCCCTACGGAGCAATGCCGCAGGATACCGCCGAATTCATGCTGGGCAAGGTTGCGGTCACTCCCGTGTTCCTCGAGAGCAACGGTCAGCTCGATGCGAGCACCGAGAACTGGAGTTCGCAGCTCATCCAAGACACCCTCCAGAAGGTCGAGGAGGGGGTGACTTGGTGGTCCGATCTGCTCGCAGCCCAGCAAACGGTGCACTCCCTCCAGTTCGTCTTTGATACCACGTACGCCAGTTCACCGGTGGCGACCAAGTACGAACCGATCAACCGCGTCTCCAACGATTACGCACTGTGGTCTCAGGAATTTCTCGCAGGCGTCGGTTTCAACGCAACTGGCAACCTCGAATCGGACATGCGGGCTTTCAATAATGCCCAGCGCTTGAAGATGGACGCCGACTGGTCGTTCACCATCTTTGTCGTCAATTCGCAGAACGACGGCGACGGGCAGTTTCCCCCCAGCAGCTCGTTCCCCAGAGCGTTCAGCTTCGCCGGCGGCCTGTTCACGGTTTGTCCCTCCAGCCGCCCAGCGTCCACGTTCGCGCACGAAACTGGCCACATTTTCTGGGCGAAGGACGAGTATGCCGGAGGAGCGAGCTATGCCGAGCGCCGCGGCTACTACAACACTCCCAACGATAATGCCGCCGACAACCCGGCCTCGGGCTTCGTCCAGCAGCCGAGCATCATGGCGACGGGTGAGTTGCTGGACATCGCTTATGCGAATCACATCTCGCCCCCCACCACGCTGGCGATGGTCGGCTGGCAAGACAGCGACCAGGACGGCATTTTCGATGTACTCGATGTGCCACTGGAACTGCAAGGCACCGGATACTTCGACGTCGGCTCGTCGACCTACCGCTTTCATGGATCGGCTAAGGTCGGCGTGCTGCCCAATCTGAATCCGGCTGGTCTCCGCAACGATATCACGCTCAATCGCGTCAGCTCCGTACAGTACCGCGTCGACGGCGGGGCCTGGATCACCGCCGCTCAGCCCGACAGCTACGAAAAGGATCTCGACCTCAATCTGGCTTTCCCGCAAGGGGCCCAGGCAATCGAAATTCGGGCGATCGATGCCAAGACGGGCGTCACCAGCAATGTTTTTCAGGGGCGGCTGGCTCGGGCAGACGCGGTTGCCGCGCCGGGGCTGAACGGCTTTGTATGGATCGATGACAACGGTAACGATCTGCGCGATGCGGGCGAGTATGGCGATTCGTCGTGGACGGTGGACGTGCTCTCGAGCACCGGCCAGCCGCTGGACCTGCGGCGCACGATCGAACCGGACAATCTGGCCGACGGACCGATCGCCGGTGGATCGATCTCGGGGATAAATATTACGGCTGTCGGCTCGGACACCGATGGTCGCGTCGGCGCCTTTGCCGATTCGGCGACCAGCACCGGCACGAAGTCCTTTCGCGTTTATTCGCGAGCCGCACAAAGCTGGTTAACGACTTGGAGCGACACGAGTCGACGATTGCAGGTCGAGCTGGCTTCGCCGACCAGCGTCGTCGAGATCGATGCGATCGGCGGCGTGGGCGACTCCTATGCCCGCTTGGAAGCCTACGACGCCGCGGGCAAGTTGATCGACCGCTTCACGACCACGAAACTGAGCAGCGGCCAGGTCGGCAAAATGCGGGTTGAATCAGCTGCCGGAAACATCGCTCGAGTGGTCGTCGGCGGACATGCCAAAACCACCGTGCGACTGGATAATCTGCGCATCGGCCCCGAGACGCGAGTGACGACGCAGGCCTTGGGGCACTTTTCGGTACCAGGGCTGCCGACCGGCAACTACCTCGTGAAAGTGACGCCAGCATCCAACGGCTTCGCTCCCGTGCAGCCGGGTGGGCAAGCGCAGCCGGCCAGTGTGACGGCGGGCGCGATTACGAACAACGTCGACTTCGCGTTCCAGACCAGTCGCTCCGGTTTCCAGAACCCGCTCAATCGCTTCGACGTCAACGGCGACCAGTCGGTCTCGCCGCTGGACGTTTTATTGATCGTCAACGACATCAATCAGCACGGGCCGCGCGACCTGGCTCTGGCTGGCTACCAGGCTGCACCATTTTTGGACGTCAGTGGCGACGGCTTTTCTAGCGCTTTGGACGCGCTGTTGGTGATCAACGAAATCAACAAAGCGCACAGCGGTGAGGGGCCTTCCTCCTCCTCAGCCGCGTCGCCGCTTTCGACGCTACCGTCGTCGCCGGCGCAGCAGTCCGCCGGCGCGGAAGGAACCTCATCCGCTGCCCAGGGGGATTCGAACGCTTGCTCGGCCTTTGTACAAGCAGCTCCCGCGGGATCGGACGCCGCCGAAGGGGAGCTCACTGCGGCCGGACAGTCTAGCGACCTAGCCCCTAACCCGTCGGCTCGCGACGCCGCTCTACTGGCCTTGGCGCCTGAGCTGGAAGCTTGGAGCGATTTTGACTCCGCTTTCTGGAGGTCTCGTTCACGCAAGTAGGGCTGTGGCGGCCGGTGAGTCGCTCCTGAGACCGGACGGGAGTTCGGCTGGCGGCGAGGTCGGCTTGAGGAAATCCGGGGAACTTTCGGTATTGACGCGAATCTAACGGTTGGCCCGAGGCATGGTGGGGAGCGGCACGCCTGGCAAGTAAGCTGCGGCCTGCGACCTTTTTACAGCGATTCGAGAGTTGCCTATCTTGCCTCAATTGAAAACCCAGCTCATTCCAACTAGTCTGGTCGACTGAGACACCATTGGTCATGGGCCGGAAACTCGGGCGGACATTTTTCCAAAGCTAACAGGGCCCGTTTCGTTAGCTTGCGAAATGCCGCGTGGGTATGGAGTTCCTGTTTAAAGAGCTTTTCCTCGTCAGTAGGCGTAGCGATGAAGAATCGATCTGGGCGATCTGGTCGGAAGTTGAATCCTTTAGTCGGCAAGACGCTGCGTCGCGCGGGGCTGCATCGTGTGCTTCGCGGCGAGTCGCTCGAAGGCCGCCATATGATGGCTGGCGATGTTTACCTGCCCTATCACAACGACCTGATCCCTGAGGACACCAACGGCGACTATTCGGTGTCGGCCTTGGATGCCTTGCTGGTCATCAACGCCCTCAACGCCGGCCAGACGGGCGAGCTGATCGGCCCGGGCATTGGCAAGGCGGATGGGCCGCTGATCGACGTCTCGGGTGACAACAGTCTCAGCGCTCTGGACGCTCTCAAGATCGTCAACCGGCTCAACGGCGAAGGGGAAACCTCGCCGCTGGTCGGGTTTACCTATCAGTTCCTCGATCAGAACGGCAATCCGCTGCCGACCAACAACGCTGGCAAGCCGCAGGCCAGCGTTGGTCAGTTAGTGCAGCTGAAAACGTTCATCCAGGACCTGCGAGGCTTCGACGCCCAAGGCATTTTTGCGGG
>JBQCJB010000184.1:0-2846 GCA_051953155.1 Aureliella sp.
CAGCCGCGCAGCCAGATCCTCGCAAATGCTATGCAGGCCCAGACTGGCCGAGAGAAAATTCCCGACCATCAGAATTGGAAAACGTTCGCAGACCGTATTCACGCCCATTGCCCGATTTGGACTGTGGCCCAGCTCAGCCAGCCCCAGCTCAGCTAGTCTCAGCTCAGCTAGCCTTGTTCATGCGATTGATCACCGCGCGGAATTTGCCGCTGGCCGTGCGGGGGATGCTCTCGACGGGATGAATGTCGATCCGGGCATCGCCGGCAATCAGCCGAAAATTGCTGACCAGTTTGTGCTTCTCGCGCTCGGTAAAGGCCGCATTGGTCACGACGTTGACCGAAAAATGATTCGCGGCTTCCTGCACGACCTGGCCTTCGATCACGCCCTCGACGGCTTTGAATATTGGGTCCAAGCGCATGAAGGTTCGGCCATCGGGCAAGGTGACGAAGTCCTCGTGTCGTCCTTCGATCCCGCCGATCACTGGCATCTGTCGACCGCAAGGGCAGTTCTGATCAACCGCCCAATACGCCGCATCCCCGACCTCGTAACGAATCAGCGGTTGCAGCCAGTTCTCCAGCCCAGTAGCCACGATGCGGCCAGGCTGTCCCGGTGCGCACGGCGTGTCGCCATCGAGGATTTCGATAATGCCGCGTTCGGGCGACACGTGGTAGCGACCGTGTTCACATTGCGAGACGAAGTGCGTGTTCTCGACACAGCCGTATTGGTCGAACAGCCGGCAGTTAAAGGCCCGTTCGATGTTCTCTCTGGCCGATAGCGATACCGTTTCCGAAGTCGTGATCACTGCTTTGGCCGTAAGGCTGCTTCCCCGTTCGAGCATGGCGCAAGCGATCGTATTCAGGGCTGACGGAAAGCCCATGATCAGTCGCGGTGCCCACGACTGCAGATAGTCGATATAGGCGGGAAGGTTTTGCGGCGACAAATGGTACACCGAAAAGTAAACCAGATTCTCGGCGACGCTGTGTCTCCAAAACGGCGGGCTGGTTTGCTGGAAGGCGCACAACTTCCGTGCGCCGAACATCGCGCGGCGTTCTCCTGCGGCCACACCGGCCCAGTTGCGCACTCGGGCTTGAAAATATGCCAGGCCCTGCTGCTGGAATTGCTTGGTGTAGTAAATCCTCGTCGGCGTCCCCGACGTGCCGCTCGAGCACAACACCTTCGTGCCCCATGGCGGCCGGCCGGTCAGCAGGCTCGTTGCGTCGGCCCGCAAAACTTGCTTGCTCAGGAGCGGCAGGCGTGACAGTTCGGCCAACGAGCCGAGCGGTCCGTCGACGCCCGACTGGCCAAGCGTCTGTCGGTAGTGACGCGAACGGCGCGCGTGTTCCAGCAGGCGGTTCAGTGCGGTCAGTTGCAGCTGCGCAAATTCGTCGGCCGTCAGCCATTCGTGCTTGCACAGCTGCTGGACTTTTTCTCGGTAGTGCTTGCCGTGTCGCCGGAGATACCAGGCGGCGCCCCAAGCGTTGATCAGCGCCGACTGAACCGGAATCGGGCAGCGATTATAAACTTCTTGCACCGCGCTCATCGCTGATCCTTTGCGGTTTGGCGCGCGGCAGGCTTGAGCGCCCCGCGAGAGTGATCGGCCAAAACAGTGTCATAGATTACTGCCAGGTCCTGCAAGGATCGCTCGGAACTGTACAAGCGGACGACGCGCTCGTGGAACGCGCGGGCCATTTGCTGCCGCAGTTGCGATGACTGGAGCAACCCGAGCATACCGGCGGCTAGCGCCTCGGGCGATCGGCTGGGGACGACGACACCCGCGCGGCCGGCGTCGAGCACCTCGCTGCACTGCCCCACGTCCGTCGCCACACTCGCCAGACCAGCCATGCCATATTCCAGCAGCGACAATGGCAAACCTTCCGAAACGGAACTCAGCACGCCCACGTCGCAGCCCCGCAGGACTCCAGCGACGTCGCGGCGAGAACCGAGCAAGTGAATGCGCTGGCCGAGCGCGTGCGTGGCGATTGCCGTGCGCACTGCCTCGGTCTGCGCGGAGTCCGATTGCGAGCCGACCAGCAGCAGGTGGGCGTCGGGCACTTGTTGGTTGACCAGCCGCATGGCCTCGACCAGCGTGAGATGGTCCTTTTCTGGCCGAAGGTTGGCAACGCACACGATGCGCATGCCGGGATTTCCGGGCAGGTTGTCGGGCACTCTCGCGTCTTGGTCGATGTCAGGAAAATTGGGGAGATACCACACGCGATCCGCCGGCACGCCCAGTCGTTCGCGCGACCACTGAGCCAGTGGCTGGCTGACGGCAATGACGCCCGCGGCCCGCGCCGTCAGCAGTCGAAAGGTCCACTCGGACCGCGATTCGACCTGGAATCGTCCAAAGTGGTCGTGCCAAAGGATGCGCGGCCGTCGTCGGCCCAGAACCGCCAGGTTGGCCACCAGCAGCGAAGAGGAATGCGCGTGCAGGATGTCGACGCGTTGGCTGTCGATCGTGCGTTTCAGCCGGGCGAGTGCGCGCAGATCGAAACGGCTGGTGCGCTGCAGATTCAAGCGGCCAACGTGCGGGCGCACCAGTTCGGCCAGCGGTCCTTCGCGGCGCGTCGTGCACAAAGTCGTCCGAAAGCTGTCCTGGGGAAGCGCGTTGGCCAGATTGACCGCTACGCGTTCGGCGCCGCCGGCTGCCAGCGAGTCGGTTAACTGCATCACGTGCACGAGTCTCTTCGCTGACTGGCTCCGCAGTTCCGCGCGGGCGCTTGCCAGGCCCAGACTTTGTGCGCTCTGGTCTCTAGAAAACTGCTGCAGCGGCTGGTCTGTCTGCGCGGTGGGCACGCTTGGCACTCTCGTCGGTCTCTTGGTGTCTTCTAGCGGATGGGTCGGCGGTA
>JBQCJB010000185.1:0-6700 GCA_051953155.1 Aureliella sp.
TCCCGGGACTCGATAACCAGTTGCCCTTTCGAGGTCTCCATCACCACCACGACCCCCGCACAAACCAGGGCTGCCAGGCATGCCAGTGCGATCCATTTCCAAACTTTCGCTGGCGGCTTTGCTCGGAGCTGCTCCGACTGGGTCGATACGTGCTGTCTGGTCGTGGCGTCCGTCACGTAAGGCCGCTGAGATTCGTCGTTTTCTTTTGCTTGGGCCGAGGTAATTAGACGGACGAGACTGGCTTGCTCGCAGAAGGCAGTTAGACGATCGGCAACTTCCTGGGCCGTGGCAGGGCGATGGTCGCAACTTTTCGAGAGCATTTGCATGACCAGTCGCGACAGCTCCGCTGGAATGTCTTCGCGCAGCTCTCGGATCGGTGTCGGGGACTCGTTGGCGATCGAGCGCAGTTTCTCGATGGGCGTCCTGGCGTGCGTTGCAGATAGTGGTGTTCGATTGCACAAGAGCCTGAACAAAGTTGCGCCCAGTGCATAAATATCTGTGCGCGGGTCGAGCGTCGCGCCGGCCTCGGCCTGCTCCGGAGCCATATACTCGAGCGTACCCATCAACTGTCCGACGGTGGTCAATTCCGCGAACTGGTCGTTCCAAACCGCCATCTGCGCCAGCCCGAAGTCGGTGATTTTGACTTGCCCGCGCGTGTCCAACATGAGGTTGGAAGGCTTGATGTCGCGATGGATGATCCCCTGCGAATGGGCGTATGCTAAACCCAGAGCCGTCTGCCGCGCGATCTCACATGCGTCGGCAATCGGCAGGGGGCCGAGGAGCCTGCAAATCCTGCCGCAATCGAGTCCATCGACTGCGTCCATGACCAAATAGTGCACGCCATCGCTTTCTCCGGCGTCGGTGGCTCGGATGATCGCCGCATGATCGAGCTTGCCGGTAGCCCGAATTTCCCGCTGGAATCGGGTGACGATGTCGTGCCTCTGCGCCATGCTGACCGGCAGCACCTTGATAGCCACTTGCTTATCCAGTTTGCGGTGGCGGGCGAGATAGACGGTGCCCATGCCGCCGCGCCCCAACAAGCGCATCAACTGGTAGGCCCCGATGACCGGCGCCGCGTCCAATTCGAAACTCTCCGCTGGTCGCAAGCGATCTGCCAGGCTCGCCGAAAACCGCTGGGCCGCGAGTACGGCCGAATTCTGCTGGTCGCTTTCGTTGTCAGCCGCTGCCGGCCACCTTTGCAACACGTCGACCAACGAATCGGGCTCCGTTTCCAGCTCCTCGAGAACCCGCTCGCACGTCGCGCAGGCGTCCAGATGTTGCTCTAGCTCGGCGGCGTTCGCGTTGGCCAGGCGACCCGACAGGTATTCCTGGATGTAGTTGCGATCCGGACAATGTGTTGCGACCATCGATAGGCTCCCCTTGCGAACAGGCGTACAACATCCGACTATTATCTAGATCGCTGAAGCTGTGACACCTTTTTTTCGCCGGGTTTTCAGTGCCAGCCCAATCCTCTGACTCTACCCGCCCCAGCTTGATACTTCGCATTCGCAACGACGATTCGTGTGCGTGGCGCGAACTGGTCGAACTGTACACTCCGCTGATCGCGTTTTGGTGCCGCCAAAAGGGGCTGCCGCGAGACGCCATCCACGATTGTATTCAAGACGTGTTCTATGCGGTCCTGAGATCGCTGGGCGACTTTCGCCCGAGCGGTGTGACCGGCTGTTTTCGGGCTTGGCTCTGGACGATCACTCGCAACAAGATCGTCGACAGCATTCGCAAGGACATGCGCAATCAAACCGCTGGCCTCGGCAATGCGCCCGCGGCTGATGTGCTCCTCATTCCCGACGCGATGGAAGCGGACGAGCCGACCGACGGTCCCCGTTTCAGCCAGCTGCTGCACCGAGCGCTGGCCCAGGTCCGAGCCGAGTTCGAACCGAAGACCTGGCAAGCGTTTTGGCGCGCGACCATCGATGCAGCCCCGGCTAGCCAGGTCGCCGAAGAACTCGACATCAGCCCTGCCGCCGTCCGCAAGTACCGCTCCCGAGTTCTCCGCCGCTTGCGGGAGCAGCTCGGCGATGATGCCTGAGCGTCGCGCTCTCTCCACAAGTCGCTGACGCGCTCGCGCGGGGGGAGCGAACACCGCCAGTGGCCCGAGCACCAGAAAAAAATCACTTGACGGCTGGCGCTCGCCTTGTATTATTGCATTAATACAAGGAGCGTCCCGTGCACATCCACATCACCGCCAACGACGGGGTGCCAATCTACTTGCAGGTCGTCAACCAGATCAAGTATCTGGTGGCTGCCGGCAGGCTGGCGCCGGGCGAAGAATTGCCGCCGATCCGCACGCTGGCCGAGCAGTTGGTCGTCAACCCCAACACGATCGCTCGAGCCTACCGCGAACTGGAGATCGCGGGCATCGTGGAAAAGCGGCGGACGGCCGGAACGTACGTTTCTGAGCAAGGTTCACCGTTGGCCCGCCGCGAGCGTCTGAAGATCCTCAGCGACCGAATCGACCAATTGCTGGCCGAAGCCGGAACGATGGGCGTCTCGCTCGACGAAGTTATCAAGCTCCTACAGCAGCGACACTCTGTCATCAACGCTTCTCGTCCCAAGGAGTCTTCCGATGCCTGAGCCCTTTCCTTCGGCAGCGCCGCCGATCGTCGAGATCCAGCGTTTGACTCGTCAATTCGGTGACAAGCTGGCCATTCAGGAACTGTCGCTGGTCGTGCCGCGTGGCGGCGTGTTCGGCCTGATCGGCGGCAATGGCGCTGGCAAGACGACTTTGCTGCGCCACATTCTTGGAATGCTCAGAGCCCAAGCCGGCTCGGTGCGCGTCTTCGGGCTCGACCCGGTCGCCAATCCTGTCGGCGTGCTCGGAAGGATTGGCTACCTGTCCGAGGAGCGCGATTTACCAAACTGGATGCGCGTTCGCGAACTGATGCGGTACACGCAAGCCTTCTATCCAGCTTGGGATTCGCAGTACGCCGAAGAGTTGAGAGAAGCCTTCGACCTCGATCCACACGCCAAAGTGAGAAACCTGTCGCGCGGGCAACGCGCCAGAGCCGGTCTATTGGTTGCTCTCGCCCATCGCCCCGAGCTGCTATTGCTGGACGAGCCTTCCTCGGGACTCGATCCTGTGGTGCGACGCGATATCTTGGGAGCGATTATTCGTACCATCGGCGAGGAGGGGCGAACGGTCTTGTTCTCGTCGCACCTGCTTGATGAAGTCGAACGCGTTGCCGATCGCGTCGCCATCATTCACCAAGGCAGAATTGTACTGACTGCCAGCATGGAAGAGATCAAAGAAACGCATCGCCGCTTGACCCTGCGGTTCGAGCAAGCGCTTCCCGAGCCACCGCCGCTCGTCGGTGCCCTTTCCCGAGAAGGCGCTGGGCGCGAATGGTCTTATGTCTGCAGTGGAGAACCCGAACAATTGCGGCTTGCCGCTCAGTCGCTGGGCGCCACGGTCATCGAGGAGACGTCCCTCTCGCTGGACGAGATCTTCGTCTCGCGGGTTGGCCAGTAGGTCCAGCGTTTCGCCCTAGGATAAACCTGCGCGCTTTGATTGCGACTGACGACATTGGAGAAAGCCATGCGTTCAATGCCTCAAGCACTTTTGTGGGAGATGCTCGCGCACGGACGCTGGTCCCTGCCCGGTTACTTTGTGATGGGCAATGCATTGCCGCTGCTAGTCTATACCGCTCTTAGTCCTATCGGGATTGACGTGAATGATCCAGCCTTCATCACGCTGCAATTCAGTTTCCTGCCGCTGATCATCTTCCAGTTTGCTATCGGCATCGTCGCGGCACACGGACCGATGGCTCGTCTGTACGCGACTCCGATCTCTGCGGGCTCGATCGTGGCCTGGCATATGTTTTCAGGAGGCCTTGTGCTGGGCATGCAAACCGCAGCCGCAGCCAGTTTGTACAACTGGCTGTTCGACGTCGGCTGGCCAGTCTGGGCGCCCGCGTTATTCGCCGCCGCGGCATGGGCGTGTTACCAGCTGCTGTTGTGCGTGTCGACCAAGCCGTCCCTGCCATCCTTTGCGCTCGCACTTCTCCCCGGGATGGCCCTGTTCGCGTGGTTGCAATCGCGCTACGGCAACTGGTTCTCCACCCCAAAACATTACTGGTCCGAAGTGACGACCGGTGAAATAGCGACGCTGGCCAGTGTCATTGCGGTTTCTTACGCCGTGACGGTCTGGGGCGTCCGTCGCGTGCGCAGCGGTGAAGAATTGGTGCACCTCGGCCTTGGAACCTGGTTCGTTACGATGTTAGATGCGTGGGTGTCGCGCTCGGCAAAAGCACTTCTTCCGTTCCGCTCCGCAGCACACGCTCAGTTCTGGTACGTCTGGCGACTGAGGGGCTGGGTGCTTCCCATCGTCTTGGCCTTCGTGCTGCTGATCGCAAGCGTGGGAACGCTCATTGAATTCGAGCTTGGCCGACTTAACCAAAGCGATTTGCATCAAGAGATTCTGGGCATCGGAGGCATCCTACCCTTTGCGGCGTTTGGCGCCGGTGCCTTTCTTGGCGGTGCCTTCTGTACGAACCTGCCGCGTCGTCGCGAATCGTCGCTCGCGGATCTGAGTGGTCAGTTCGATTGCACGGACAATTTCCAAGCGACTCGTCCGCTGCGGAATATTGACTTTGCGAAAGCGACTCTGCAAACGGCGGCCTTGAGCAGCGTTATCGCTTGGGGAATGTGGTTTATGCTTTTCGCCGCTAATCTAGCGTTCTCGCACGCGGCCACACAGTTTTCTGAACCGGTTTTTCCAGCCCCATTCGGAGCCTGGTATTTGCCGTTAACGCTCTTGGGAACGTGGGCAGCCATGACCAACGCATCGGTAATTGGGTTGTCGGGACGGGCCGTATGGTTCACGGTCGCGATTGTCATCCTGACACTGGGGCTTGCCTTTGTACCGGCTCTGTTACGAACGTACGCGGAACCGAGCGTCCAAGAGCGGATTGGGTGGACCTGCGTTGTGCTGGTTGCATCAGCGACCATCGTCGCCGGATTGTGGGCGCTGGCCAAGGCTAGTCATCAAAAGCTTCTGGGACGGAAAGCCATAGCCATAGTCGCGGCGGTCCTTTGTGCGGTCGTCTCCGCCGCGATCGCGCTCCGACCGATGCCATTGCTTTTCACTGGCCATCTCGTAATCCTGGCGGTTGCCTCGCTGGTCGTGATGCCAATCGCCACCGTGCCGCTAGCCATCGGCTGGAACCGCCATCGCTAAGCACCCTGGTTGCTGCCGAAGCCGCCCAGCTCGTCATCCTGTGCATCCTGCTAATCGATGTCTGCTAGATCTTCGAGGCTATAAGCCTGCGGGAATGCCACCACTCACTAAGCCGCGACGTCATTCGCGCCAACAATCCACGCTTCTTTCGAACGCAATCGTCTGCCGGCCAGTAATCGTTGTTATCCAAGCACAAGTCAGCGCAACCAGCACTGACAGCTGGCCAAGGGCCGAAATGTCCGCCGCCGTCAAACAACTTCGGACCGGTGCTGTATAGACAAAACGACTCGTCGGCGGACGGTCGATAGATAAACGGTTGCCCCGTGAATGGATCGAGGGGAAGCCGCTCGAAGGGTTGCGGCACCAGCGCGCTGAGCTTTTCAGGCAGCCGCCCAGTTGCGGCTCGAAACTCGCGCAGGGCCAAGTCAATTTCCATCATTCGCATCAATGCAAGGTTGCCTTCGTCTTGGACACGAATCAGCTGTTGCCTTTCGGCATCCGGCAGCGTGGCAATCTGCTGGATAAGGCCCAATATTTCCTTCTGTTCGTTTTCCGATAGCCCGCATTCTTCTGGATCGATCAGATCAAACTCCGGCGTGTCACAGGTACGGTCTCCCCATCCGACTGCAACTTCCCAAGCTCGGTCCCGCGCAACTATTTCGGCAAACGGCTCGCGCTCGGATTCGATCCGATAGAGCCGGTCAATGACGTGAGCGCGTGCGTCGGCGCCCAACTTGTTGCGAACCTTTCGCATTACTTCCAGCGCGTGACTTCCAATCATAAGGCCGAGCTGAAGGTCGACTATTAATCCGCCCCGTCGAACAGCGTTTGCTAGTTCGAGTATCTCTAGGCTGGTCCGCACCCCAACGTTCAAATCGCCTCTCTGTATTGCGGTGCTGGCTTCGAGCATAAAGAAATGAGCGAGGTTTCTCAGTCTTGACCAGTGGTCGAGATGTTCGTGGAAGAACTCCACTTCATCGCGAACCGGTACGATGCATTCCGGCCCCAACGCGCGTCGGGCTATTTCAAGGGCGGATTGGTTCCGTTGCAAAAGTCCGAGCGCAGCAGCAACTTGCGATTCGTCGCGAATAAGACAAGCATCTATCTCAGGCAAGCCTGCCGCAGCTTCCACCAGTGTTTCGAAACGAGTATTCGCCATCGTGTCACCAACTCGGGACTAAAACGCCTGCTTCCACGTTCATTGTACGCTTGGGCAGCGCCAGTTTCATTGCCAACTGCGTCTTGAACGCCAAAGGGCTGACGCGGCTCGAGTTGCTATCAAGCTCATTAAAGAACAGGTAAACCGCTGTCAGACGCCGGCAACTAAATCTCAGGGCGACATGCGGAGTCGGCGCATGAGGCTAAACGTGAAGGCCAACTGGTGCGGCGCCGCTTGTACGCCAATTTTCAAAGAACACCTGCACTGGCTTGGAGCGAGAACTCGACTTGCTCGATTCTCGGCAGTTGAGTGGCACCGTTGCGATCGGCGCAGAAGAAAGTAAAGCG
>JBQCJB010000186.1:0-6833 GCA_051953155.1 Aureliella sp.
GTCGGCGACCAGTTGCAGGGCCAGTTCGAGATGACGTTCGCGATTCTCGACGAAAGCTACGGAGATTCTTCGTTTTTCGAGCCCGTGGGCTTGATGCGCATGCTCCGCGTCCTGCGATTGTTCGAAGTCGCCGTCGACCAGCAGGGCCAACCGATTTCGATCCCTCAGTACATGCTCGACGCGGAACGCGACGAAGTGTCTGCCTATGATTTATCGTCGCTCGTTCCGGAGTAGTCCGGAGGCGGCCCAAGGAGCGCAGCCCGAATGGGACAGAGGCTCCGCCGGCGCCAGCGGCCCAGCGGCTGACGACAGCCAATCATCCAACACGGTCAACGGTAACAACACCAGGACTTGGGGCGCATGCACTCGCGGCGGCGGGTGGTAGTAACTGGTTTGGGAATGATTAACCCGCTCGGCAATCGCGTCGATACGGTCTGGGAAGCCTTGTTGGCCGGACGCAGCGGTGTCGGCAACATTACGATCTTCGATGCTTCCCAGTACCCCACCAAGATCGCAGCCGAGATCCGCGATTGGGATGTGTCGGACTGCGTCGACGATCCGGCCCTGTGGACCAAGCGGGGCCGCCATGCCAAGTTTGCTGCCGGAGCCGCCACCCAGGCCATGGCCGACTCGGGATTGATGGATGCGATCAGCGATCGCTCGCGCGTGGGCGTGTACTTCGGAGCCGGCGAAGGCAACCAAGACTTCTTCAACTTCACGCAGATGCTCTGCGCCGCTCATGCCGGCGGCAGCGAGTTCAACTTGGACGCGTTCGTCAACAAAGGCTTGGCGATCCTCGATCCGGAGTTGGAACTGGAGCAGGAACCGAGCATGCCCGCGGCTCACCTGGCCACGATGTTCGATATCCAAGGCCCGAACATCAATTGCTTGACCGCCTGCGCCGCCAGCAGCCAAGCGGTTGGTGAAGCCACCGAACTGATCCGCCGCGGCAGCGTCGATGCCATGGTCGCCGGCGGAGCGCATAGCATGATCCATCCGTTCGGCTTGACCGGCTTTAGTTTGTTGACCGCCCTGTCAACCAACAATGTCGACCCGACCAAGGCCTCGCGACCGTTCGATCGGCTTCGCGACGGCTTCGTGCTGGGTGAAGGATCTTCGGTGGTCATTCTCGAGGAACTGGAACACGCCAAGAAGCGCGGAGCCAAGATCTATGGCGAGGTGCTCGGCTATGGCTGCACGGCCGATGCGTACCGCATCACCGATATCCATCCCGAAGGACGCGGGGCGATCGGCTGCATGCGGGCCTCGATCGCTGATGCCGGAGTGAATGCCGAGGACGTCGGTTACGTCAACGCGCACGGGACCAGCACCAGCGTCAACGACAAAGTCGAAACCGTCGCTTGCAAAGCGGTCTTCGGCGATCGCGCCTCTCAAGTGCCGGTCTCGAGCACCAAGAGCATGATGGGCCACTTGATCGCCGCGGCGGGTGTGACCGAGATGATCGTCTGCCTGCTGGCGATGCGCGACAGCGTCGTGCCCCCGACGATCAATCTGGAAAACCCCGACCCACAGTGCGATCTGGACTACGTTCCGAACCAGGCTCGCGAAGCCAAGGTTCGAGTCGCGCTGAACAATTCTTTCGGCTTCGGCGGCCAGAACGTCACCCTGGCGCTAGGCGCCTGGTCCGGCAAGTAAGCGGCTAGCTCCCGTCGGTCCAGCCTTTCAGTCGAAGGGCTGCTGCGTCTGAGAAAATGAGTTCCCGCAGCCGGTTCGCCCAACTGGCTGGGCTCGGCCGATCTTGTCCCCTCGGAGCTGCCACGTGCAGGCGCAGCGGAAGGCGCGCGAATAACATTGCCTCGCAGCCTCGACGCGGCTAGAATCCGCGCGGGAAAATGTCAGTCGCGGAAAATATAGTCGCACCGGCCCTACGGCGCAGCATGGAAGGCGAACGATCATGGAAGCATCGACGGCGCGGAGCGCTGCTGGCTCGGCTATGGAAGCGGCCGCACAGGCGCGCCTGGCTGCGGCCCGCGACATCTTACATGGCGAAGCGGCCGCCATCCTGCACATCGCCGAAGGCCTGGACGAATCGTTTCTCGTGGCGGTCGAAGCCCTGCGCGATTGCGAAGGCCAGATCGTCGTCAGCGGCATGGGCAAAGCGGGGCTGATTGGCCGCAAGCTGTCGGCCACCTTTGCGTCGACCGGGTCGCGAAGCATCTTTCTCCATCCAGCTGAGGCAGTGCATGGCGACCTGGGGCGCGTCGACCGCGCCGACACGCTGCTCCTGCTTTCGTACAGCGGCGAAACCGAAGAGCTCAACCGTCTGCTGCCAACGCTCAAAGCCCAAGCCCGCGACCTGATCGCCATCACCAGCTCGCGCCGCAGCACGCTCGGCCAAGCAGCCACCATCGTCCTGGAGCTCGGGCCTCTGCAAGAGGTTTGCCCGCTCGGACTGGCGCCCAGCACCAGTACGACCGCGATGTTGGCTCTGGGCGATGCGCTGGCTCTGTTGGTCAGCCGCGAACGCGGCTTTACCCGCGAAGACTTCGCACGCAACCATCCCGCCGGCAGCCTCGGCCGCCAGTTGGCCAGCGTCGATCAGGTCATGCGGCCGCTGGAAAGTTGCCGCCTGGCCGATGCGCGGAGCACTCTGTGCGAAGTCTTGGTCAACGTCAGCCGTCCGGGTCGCCGCAGCGGCGCTGTCATGCTGCTAGACGATCAACGCCGGTTGGTCGGCGTGTTTACCGACAGCGACTTGGCGCGGTTGCTGGAACAGCGGCGTCACAGTCAGCTCGATCGACCGATTGGCGAAGTGATGTCCACCCGGTTTCGCACGGTCGCCAGCGGCCAACCGCTCGGAGCGGCGATCGACCTGCTGGTCCGTCATAAAATCAGTGAACTGCCGGTCGTCGACCAGACCGGTGCGCCGCTTGGAATGATCGACATTACGGACGTCGTCGGCCTGGTCGCCGAAGCTCAGGCCCGGCAAGAACGCGAAGACGGAAACCAGTCCGCCCAAGGCGACGCGCCGCCGGGCGACAGTTGCCGCTGGGACGATGGCCAGTTGATCTCGGTTCCCATTACCCTCGGGCGAAAAGGTGAAAGATAAACTGTGGCTCCGAAGGACTCCGAACGCGCCAAACCGATCCGCTTGATCCTATCCGACGTCGATGGCGTGCTGACCGATGGCTCGATCATCTGGGACAACCAGGGTATCGAGAGCAAGGTTTTCTATGTGCGCGACGGCCTGGCGATCAAGCTCTGGCAGAAGGCAGGTTTCAGCTTTGGAATCTTGACCTCGCGCAATTCGCAGATCGTCAAACTCCGCGCGGCCGAACTCGGAATTGAAATCGTCCGCCAGGGATTTTCAGAAAAGCTGCCGGTGGCCAGAGAGATTTTCAAAGCGGCTCGAATCGCCCCCGACGAAGTCTGCTATATCGGCGACGATCTGCCTGACTTAGCCGTGATGTACGAAGTGGGCCTGCCGGTGGCGGTCGCCGATGCGGCTGCCGAAGTCCGCCAGGCGGCGACTTGGGTCACGCATGCTTCCGGCGGACGCGGCGCGGTGCGCGAATTGATCGAACGCTTGCTCAAAGCCAAAGGTCGGTGGGAAGAATGCTTTCCGGCACCCCCGACCAAGTAATCGCTTCTCATCACCGCGGCCCGCAGCGCGCCTTGGAAAACACTCTTCACCATGGCTACAGCCTTCAAGCGATATCTGGCCTGCCTCGGCATCGTGTGTGCCGTGATGGCTGCATACTGCGCGACGGTTGTCCCGCTGCTCGAGCCACCTGAACACGCGCTATCGCCGCAACCGGTCGAGGCCGACGAGACCAAGCCGAACATCTGGTGGAAGCACTTGTTTGCCGAGGATGCCTGGCAGAACGCCAAGCCGATGCTGCTGCAAACCGAACAGGGGACGCTGCTCTTTCGTTCGCTACAGCAACTCGGACCTAACCAGTGGCGGCTGGCGCCGCTGACCCTGATCGTGCCTCTGTCGCGCGATGGCCGCGGAGCGGTCGTCGGCGATCTGAACGCCGCCAGCCGGGTCTACCAGTCGTCGCCGCTGGCGATCGTGGTAGCTCCCGAGGGAGCCGACATCCAGTTCCGCGAAGCACCCGATTGGATCAGCGGTTCGACGCCGCCGTTAACTGGCGGTCTGCTCCGCGGACCGATTCAAATCACCGGCATCGACCCACGGCGCGGCAAAGATCCGCAGTGGTCGATCAAGACGGCCAACTTGTTAATCGATCGCCGCCGCGTCTGGACGACCAGCGAAGTGCACATCGCTTCGCAAAATGCCATCGCCATCGGCCGCGACCTCAGCATCCATCTCAAACAAGATCTGCTCGAAGCCAGCGACGAAGACCAAGGCCCCTGGGGCCTGCTCGACCATATGGAGTTGCAGTACGTCAAGCAAGTCAGCGTGGCGTTGCCGCCCGGCGGTTTATGGAAAGGCATGAAGCTCGGTTCCGAGGCGACCGCCGCGGCCCACGCCCAAACGCCGGCAGCGGTTGAATTGCAGTGCCGCGGTGCATTCAAGTTCGATTTCAATCAATCGCTGGCCACGCTCGAAAGACAGATTCGCGTCGAGCATCGCTTTCAAGGCGAGCCCATTGCCGATACATTCCTGTGCCAGGAGCTGAAGGCGAGGTTCTCCGTGCCGGGCGCGGCTCAGTCGGGCGCTCCCGCAGCGATAACCGTCGGACCGATGCAACTCGATACGCTCGAGGCCAGCGGCGGCGAGTCGGCCGGTCCCATGCCGTCACAGAGCACGGTCGAAATCGCCGCGCCGAACATCCAGACCGAGCTGACCGCCAAACGGCTGTTCGCGCAGTTGGACAAGCGGCGATTCACGCTCGAAGCAGGCAACGGCATCGTCGAGCTCGACTACATGGGCAACATCTTTCGCGCGCCAACGGTCGAGTACGCCGCCGCCCCTAACGATGAACATCTGGGTTGGCTGTTTGCCAGCGGCCCGGGCGAAGCCGAATCGAGCGACGCTTCCGAATTCGGTCGCGCGACCGCTCGCTGGCACAAGTCGCTCAAGATGCAACCGACGGAGACCGGCGAACTGGTCACCTTCGAAGGACCAACATTGGTCGAGGCTGGTGGACGAGGCCACTTGGCCAGCGACCACATCGACGTCTCCTTGATGCGGCTGGCTCAGCGAGCCAGTGGCTCCCCAGCGAAGGCAGACTCCTCAGGCGGCGGCTTTCAATATCAGGTCGATCGGCTCGACGCGAGCGGCCAGGTGGTCATGGGCAACCAGGGACAGAACGTCCACGTCGGTCAAATGCACATCCAATTCATTTACCCCGACGCAGGCCCGGCGCCGGAGACGACCGCCGCCAGTCCACCGCCCGACGCCTCGCCACCGATCGGCCTGCCTGCGGCGACCGCCGGTCCGACCAGCGGAGCCGGCACGAGTCTGCCGGTGTTGATTCTCGGCAAAGAACTGCACAGTCAGGTGATCGTGACCAAGAGCCAATCGTGGATCGATCGATTGCAAATTTCCGGACCGGTCGTCATCTCGCGCGATGGCCCCGCGCAGCCAGGCGATCCCGACTGGAACATCGAAGGAGCCCAGTTGCAGTTGGCCAGCAACCCAGCTGGACAAGTCGACCTGCAGATCGTCGGCCAGCCCGCGCGGATCTCGTTCGGCAGCGGCTACATCGAAGGTCCGGTCATCCGCATGGACCAGCGCACCGGTATGGTCTGGATGGATCATCCCGGCGAGATCTGCGTACCGGGTGACCTGGTGGCAGCGCGGGCGGCCGGCCCCGGCGGAGCGGCAGCCCCCAACATCGAGTGGCTCAAACCGCTGAAGTGCCGCTGGCAAGGTCACATGCTGTTCAACGGCTCCAAGGCCAACATCGAAGGCGACATCGCCATCGATGGCTGTGCCCGCACGGCCCCGGACCGCTTGCTGTTCATCGGCGGCACTTGTCACATGCTGGAGATGCTGCTGACCCAGCCGATCGACATCAGCAAGCCGGGCAAGACCACGGCCACACTGCAAACCCTGACCTTGCGCCGCGACGTCGACATCCGCACAGCGCAGCGCGACACGTCCAATCGGCGGCTTTCGCTCGAGGAGATCTCGGTACCCGAGCTGACCTACGAACTGGCCACCAACCGCGTCATTGGCAGCGGGCCGGGTTGGGTCCGCTCCCAGCATCTTTCGAACTCCGGTGGCATGGGAGTTCTGGCTTCGCATTCGCAAGAGCCGCGTCCGGCGGTGCTGACGCAAAAGCCCATCGCACTACAAGGCATGCACCTGAAGTTTCGCGACACGATGGAAGCCCGGTTGACCGAAAGGCAACTGAGCTTTCTCGGCAGTGTTGAGGTCGGCATCGGACCGGTCCGGTCTTTGGAGGAGGTGATCAACCTCGACTCGATGCGGACGCTCGAACCCGAACAGATCCTGCTCAGCGGTGACTTGCTGCGCGTATACGATGCCTCGGATCTCAGCCGATCTCCGTCGTCGTCCAGCATGGCCGAAGGAGCTTGGGAGTTCGAAGCGATGGGGCACGTGGCGTTCGAAGGCAAGCGCGACAGCGGCGACTTTTCAGGCAAGGCGTATCGCTTGACCTACGCTCAGGCCAAGGACCTGATTCACGTTCGCGGCGACGCTCGCGTGCCTGCCGAGCTCCATTACCGGCCGCGCGCGTCGACCTCAATCGAATCGACGCGATTGAATCTTTGGTCGGGCAGTCTGAACATCAAGACGATGCGCCCGACGGGGGACGGGGCTGACGGGCAGATCGAACTGGCACCGGGTTCGCAGATCGTCCCGCGCGGTCAAGCCGGCGCCGAGGCAGGCAGCGCACCGCCGCCGCCACCAGTAAGGCCGCGCGATGCCGTCAACG
>JBQCJB010000187.1:0-7578 GCA_051953155.1 Aureliella sp.
AAGATCGGCTATCCCGACAAATGGAAGGATTACTCGAAACTGACGATCAAGCCCGGCGACATCGTCGGCAACACGATCCGCGCATCGCAGTTTGAAATCGGCCGCGACATCGACAAACTCGGCTCGCCGATCGATCGCACCGAATGGCACATGACGCCCCAGACGATCAACGCTTATTACAACCCGTTGATGAACGAGATCGTTTTCCCGGCGGCGATCCTGCAGCCTCCCTTCTTCAACATGCAAGCCGACGATGCGGTCAACTATGGCGGCATCGGCGCGGTCATCGGTCACGAACTGAGCCACGGCTTCGACGACAAGGGCAGCCAGTACGACGGCAACGGCAACCTGCGTAACTGGTGGAGCGAAGAAGATCGCCGCGAGTTTGAAAGCCGCGCGGGCCAACTGGTCAAGCAGTACAACGCCTACAAACCCTTTGAGGACATGAACGTCAACGGCGAACTGACGCTCGGCGAAAACATCGGCGACCTCGGCGGATTGAACTTCGCCTATACCGCTTATCAAACGTCGCTCGGCGGCAAAGCGGCGCCGGTGATCGAAGGCCTGACCGGCGACCAGCGTTTCTTCCTGGGCTGGGGCCAGGTCTGGCGACGCCTGTATCGCGAACCCGAACTCCGCCGCCGTCTGCTGGGTGACCCGCATTCGCCCAGTCGCTATCGCGTCAACGGCATCGTTTCCAACATGGACTCGTTTTATCAAGCCTTCGACGTCAAGCCCGGTGAACCGATGTTCATCGCGCCGGAGCAACGCGTGCGGATCTGGTAGCAAAAAACTTGCGAAAGCTGGGTAGGGTGTACGCGAGACGGCTGAAGTCCTGGGGGACGAGGCGCTGCGCGGACCGATAAAAGATCAAGCGCCCAGGGCTTGCATTGCCCCTGGAATGCGAGCATTTCGCTTTGACGCTTGATCTTCAGAAAGCCGCTTCATGAAGTCTTCCCCTCCGGCTTCAGCTGAGTCGCCGGGACAGGCAGCGCCCGACGCGGCGGAAGGCACGTCCGTCGATACGCCATCGCAGTCGCCGTTACTTACGCGGCGCGGCGCGCTGGCGCGGTTGACGGCCGTCGGCGCGGCGTTGCCACTGGCCGCGGCGGCCAGCACTCTGTCCCGCGGGGCGACACCGGTCGAGACGCTCGGCGGCCGCCTGACGCGACGCACCTCGGGGGCATCGCGGCTAAAGTCCAATGCGCTGGCTGACTACACCGCGAACATGGCTCCGTTCGGCGGCCGCCTAGCCAGTCCGATCGATGGCCTGATGCGCGATTGCCCGCGCGGCGTTCCGTGGCAGTTCGACGTCGTCATAGTCGGCTCGGGTTATGGCGCTGCGGTCACCGCGGCCCGGCTGGCGGCCCGATTACAGCCGGGAGCTCGTCTGGCGATCATCGAGCGGGGCCGCGAATGGGTACCGGGAACTTTTCCCGACACCGTTCAAGATATGATCGCGGCGTCTCGCCAACGATTGTTCGTCCAAAAAGACGACGTCCGCAACCCGCTCGGCCTGTTTAACGTCCGCCAGTTCGAAGAGATCGATATTCTCAGCGGCACCGGCCTGGGGGGTTCGTCGCTGATCAACGCGAGCGTCGCCATCCGCCCCGACATCGAAGTGTTTCAGCAGCCGGTGTGGCCGAGCCCGCTGCGCGACCGCATGTTTCTCGACCCGTACTACGACATGGCGGAGTGGGAATTGGGCGTCGCCCGCGAGCCGGCCGACTGGACCGACAAGATGAAAGCCCAGCGTTTGGCGGCGGAACGGCTGCGCGACTGCGGCGCGCATTTCGAAGCCGCCGCGCTCACGTTGACCCGGTCGCCCCACGGCTGCGAACTGCCGGTGATCAATCGCCAGGGCCTGCGCCAGCGGGGCTGCATCGACTGCGGCGATTGCTTGACCGGCTGCAATGTCGGCGCCAAGAACACGCTGGCGATGAACTACCTGCCGATCGCCCGACGGTTCGGAGCGGAGATTTACACGCAGACCGAAATTCGTCAGTTGGAAAAGTGCGGCGATCATTACCGCTTGCTGGCCATCCATCATCCCGAAGGGGCGCTCAGCCACCGCGAGTCCAGCGAGTTTTCCGTCACGGCCCGCGTCGTCATCTTGGCTGCCGGCAGTCTGGGATCGACCGAGATCCTGCTGCGCTCGGCTTCGCAGTCCTTGCCACTGTCTTGCCAGCTGGGTTTGCGGTGGACCGGCAATGGCGACGCGTTGGGCTTCATCAAACGCACGCAGTGCCGCACGGGCATCGAAGGTTTTGGCGCCTACGAGACGGGCTCGCCACCGGTCGGACCGACCATTCAAACCAACGTGACCTATCCGCAGCGGCCGCAATTGCCCAGCCGCGTGTTGATCCAAGAAGGGGCAGCGGTGCGGGCGTACGTCAACGGCCTGTCGGTGCTGATGCAAGATCTGGATTTGGAGAACACGCAGATCCTGTTAGGCATGGGGCACGACGGTGCCCAGGGGCGCATCACGCTCGACGGCGATGTGGCGCGGCTCGATTGGCCGGGTCTGACTGACAGCCCCTATCGCCAGTTGATCCGCAATGAATTTCGCCGCATCGCCGAAGCCCACGGCGGCAAATACAGCTTCCTGCGCGTCTTCGGCGACAAGATGATCTCGGTTCATCCGCTCGGTGGCTGCGGCATGGGCGAAGATGCTGCCAGCGGTGTGGTCAACCACAAGGGACAGGTCTTTGATGCTGCCGGCGGCGGCTCGATCGACGACCAGAGCGGCCAGGCTCGCGTCCATGAGGGACTGTATATCTGTGACGGCTCGATCATCCCGACGTCGATCGCCTGCAATCCGCTGCTGACGATCAGTGCGCTGGCCGAGCGTTCGGCCGAGATGCTGGTCATGGAACCGAAGTATCGAGACATCTTTCGCCGGGCGGCGTAGCGCGGATCAGCCCGCCCGATGCTCTGCTCTGCTCTGCCCTGCCCTGCCCTGCCCTGCCCTGCCCTGCTCTGCCCTGCCCTGCTCTGCTCGGCTCGGCTCGGCTCGGCTCAGTTCGGCTCGGCAACGGCGACGTCCGCCGCTTTAGAAGGGACGCATGGCCGGCGGCTGGAACAGCACGCGGCGCAGGAGCATCAGCTTGTCCCATTCTTTCTTGGTCAGTCCATTGCCCGCTTCGCCATCTTCGGGGATGGTCCACAGCGAGCTATCGACCAACAATGCGCTGGGGCTGGGCAGTTTCAAGCCGAGGGCCAAGCGATGCAAGAGTCGGCGCTGGCAACTGTTCAGATCGTGCGCTCGGCACAGTTCTCGGAAGAGCAACCGCGAATTGTCCAGCGGGGCGCTGAATTGGGCGCGAATCCAGTGCTGGAGGCCGAAGCCTGCCAACAAAGTCAGCGCGACGCATGCGAACAGGAAGACGTGGCGATTGAGCAAGAGGTCACTCATGAGCTCAAGTTCCAAGAGGTCAGGATCGAAGAGGCGACATCGACGCTGCTCGGCGCGGTCGGCGAGCGACGGCCGCGGTCTCCCCGCCTGAGGGCTCGCCGCGCGGCGTCCTGCACATCGGTCGTCGGATCATCCAAGAGCATCGGCAGCACCTCGAACAGTTCGGCGCACTCGAGCGCGGCTAACAGATCGATGGCTCGCACGCGTACTTCGACGCGCGAGTCATGGACCAGCGGCAGCAGTCGCTGGCTGATCTCGGCGGTGGCGTCGAGCATTTGAATGACCTGCAGCGCCAGCAGTCGGCGTTTGGGCGATGGGTTCTCGAGCGCCTTGAGCAACTGCTGCACGGCATCGGGTTCGGCGCGGCTGACGATGCGCGCCAGCGTGCGGCACAGGGGAGGCGGCCAATGGCTGGCTGCGTCCATCAGCAGCGTCACTGTGAACTCGCTGAAAAACTCGCGCGCGGCTGCATCGAGCATCGTCGATTCACCGCCGATCCAGCTGAGGATCGTATTCAGGTGAGCCCCGGCCGATTGGTTGTCGGCAGGATTGGCGTCCGCCCCCTGCAGGGATCCCACCAAAGTTTCGACATCGGTGCGACGACAGCTGCGGATGATCTCGGCTGCGGTGCGACGTCCCTCGACGGTGCCGCTCTCGTAAAAGGCCACCGCGCCGGCTAACACTTTTTCGAGGCTGGGGCTATTGGCCGCCAGCATCAGCCACAGCCGGCGCTGGACCATCGAACTGGAGGTGTTCGCACGCGTCGACAGCCCGGCCAGCGACGCCAGCGGCGGCAACTCCTGCAGCCGTCTGAGGACCAGGGCCAGCGTGTTCTCGTCGAGCGACTCGGCCAGCATGATCGGCAGTTCGCTCTCGGGCCG
Organism: Aureliella sp.; assembly: GCA_051953155.1. GTDB lineage: Bacteria > Planctomycetota > Planctomycetia > Pirellulales > Pirellulaceae > Aureliella. The sequence goes on from JBQCJB010000187.1 coordinate 4,297, forward strand.
TTCGCAGATGATTCCCAAGACTGACTTGGGAGTCGAGTTGCGCCAGATGTAGCCACCCAGCAGCTGCAACACCGATTTGTGATCGCTGTGCCAGAACCGCTCCAATACGGCGCGGAAAGCCGGATGCATGGGATCGCTAATGAGCGAGCGCTGCGAAGCGTCTTCCCAGCACACGAGCATCAGCCAGGCATCGATCAGTTCGAAATTGTGGTGAGTTGGAAAATCATAAACCGCGCGATGCAGCGTCTCGATCATCGGCGCGCGGACGCTGGGAACGTCCTTGCCTTGTCGCGCCCGCTGGCCCCAGCGATCGCAGAGCTCGCAAACTGCTGCCATGGCAGTATCGCGCAGTGGATTGTTCGACTCGAGGGCCATCGCGACCAGTTCGGGTAGAGCGGCCGTGATGTCCAGGTCGCTGATCGCGGTAATGACGGCCTGTTTGTGCGGATGCGAACCCGACGCCAAGACTTCTTTGCAGGCCTTTTCGAGGCCGCCTTTTACGCTCGCCAGTTGCTCGCGGGTGGCGGAGTCCAGCCGCGTCCATTCCGAAACGATCGCCTGCCGCGCGGCCGCTTCTTTGCGGGCCAATAGCAGTTCGACGCACCGCGCGCGGACCTCCATCGAAGGGGAAAGCAATCCCGCTGCGAGCGCCGGCACGGCGGCCGCGTTGCGCGTGCGCCCGAGCACGTCGAAGGTCTCTGGTCGTGGTTCTAATGCGTTATAAGGCATCGGCCTGCTCTTTCCTCTGCTGGACGGTGCAGCAATCTCTGGGCAAACCTAGCTCAGCATTCGCGGCCGGAGCAACTGCGGCGACCGAACCGCACCCGGAAGTCGTGGGCGGTTGGCTGGTGAGCCCACACTGGCCCGCGCAACCGCTATGACCCGATTATCGGACGCCGCATTTCGATTAGAATGAAGAGTTCCCGGATCGTTAGAGTCCCCCGCGATCCACTTCCCCGACGATTTCCTGGTTTTTCGGCCGCCAGCCGCCGCAGGCTTGGCCGCGCCCAGAGGTATCCGCCATGCCCCACACCGCCGAGCAGATTTTGCAGCAGGAGTTCTTGCTCGCCCGCGCCAAGATCCTGGAGTTGGCAGCCACGCTCGACCGCATCGAGCGCGCCGGTGGCGGCGTCGACGACCACCCGCAAATGCAATTGCTCCGCAGCGGACTACAGGTCCTGACGGGTGACGCGCCGGAACGCGCCCAGCAAGTTCAGTTGCTGTTCAGCCGCCAGTACGCGCCCGACTGGCGACAGACGCTGGGCGTCTAAGAGACACGAGAGCTGCTTCAACCCTCCGAGCTCGACAAAGGTTCCACGCCGATGTACTTCGTTGATCCGCACATCCACATGGTCTCGCGCACAACCGACGACTACGAGACACTGGCCAAGATGGGCTGCGTCGCTTTGAGCGAACCGGCCTTCTGGGCCGGTTTCGATCGCGGAAGCGTCGAGAGCTTTCGCGACTACTTTCGGCAGTTAACCGAATTCGAACCCCGCCGCGCAGCCCAGTACGGCATCCAACACTTCACTTGGCTGTGCATCAATGCCAAGGAAGCTGAGAACGTTAGTTTGTCGCGCGAAGTCATTGCGATGATCCCCGAGTTTCTCGACAAACCCAACGTGCTGGGTATCGGCGAGATCGGACTGAACAAGAACACGCGCAACGAAGCCACGATCTTCCTCGAACATGTCGAACTGGCCGTAAAGCATGACCAGCAGATCCTGATCCACACGCCGCACCTGGAAGACAAGTACCAGGGCACGCGGATGATTTTGGACATGCTGCTGGGCGACAGTCGCATCCGTCCGGAGCGCGTGCTGGTCGATCACGTCGAGGAACACACGATTGGGCATGTGCTCGACAAGGGGTTCTGGGCCGGCATGACGCTCTATCCGGTCACCAAGTGCACGCCGCAGCGAGCCGCCGACATGATCGAGAAGTACGGACCCGAGCGACTGATGGCCAACTCGGCCGGCGACTGGGGACCGAGCAAACCCACCGCCGTTCCCGATCTGATTTTAGAACTCCGCAAACGCGGTCACAGCGAGAAAGCCATCCGCCGCGTCGTCTACGACAACCCGGTCAGCTTCTTCTCGCAAAGCAAAGGCTTTGCCTTCCGCCCCCCTGCGTAATCGCTGCACTTGTGTGCGTGGCGAACGGGGTCACAAGCGGACGTCGAGGTGCCCGTCGGCAATCTGCTGGCTGATTTCGGCGGCGCCCTGAACGAGCTGGACGATGGCATCACCTTGCTGCTTTTGCACTTGCCGAGCTTTGACAGCCACGGCGACGTCGATCTGATTGCTGATCGCCGCGGCAGTCAGGGCGGGATCGGTGGGCGGAGTGTTGTTGATTTGCATGCTGGGTTCTGCCGAGCCTACGAGCGATGATCATCCAACCGACGGACATTCCTGTTTATCGCCACTGTCGCTCACGCACTGCACTGGATCTCGCCGGCGCCGGACTGATTTGACTGTTCGCGATTTGCCGGCTTTGAATCGCCCTGGCAAGCCAAGGCGTGCGGGGATCGCGCAGGCTCACGCGTGCCCCGCAGAATCTACGCAAACATGGCAATGCGAAATTTGCGTGGCTGGCTCGCGGAATAAGTTTGGCGGTGCCGATACCTGACCAGTGAATCCTCAACGGCGTTGGTCGATTGCAGCCGCACGAAGGCGCTGGATTGGCCGATAGCATCGCTCGACCGCACTCTCGCATGGACGTGGCACGCGGGCAAAGCTCGACCTTTCAACGGTCGACGGAAAGTGCCATGAAAGAAAGTTCTCTCGGACCGCGAAAGTGGGCCTTCGTCGTCATCAGTGGCGGCGCTGCGTGCTCTCTGCTCTTCCTGCATCCCGACGATTCCGTCGCACCGGCCCGGCCACAGGGGCAGCTGAATTCTGGCCCGCCCGGAACGGCACCGACTTCGGCAGCAGCGCCTCACCCGGGCGCCGCGACCGATGCTTTGGGGCTGCCACTGCCGACGCAGCAACTGCCGAGCTGGGCCAATGCCGATCGCTCACCCTTCGATGATCTCGTGGGTGTCACCGCAGCCAAGCCCGAGCGGCCGATGCCCAGCGGTGCCCTGCCGATGGAACCCCTTCGGCCCTGGATCTCCGGCCCAGCCGAGTCGGCCGCGCCGACGCCCGCTGGTACTGCGCCCACTGCACAGGCACCCGCTGGTCCGGCGTCCGTCCTGCCGCCGGCCGACCGAACGCCGAGCGCAGGGGCTCGCCCAATGGTCAACCTCACGCCGCGCTCGCCCGAGGGTGCCGTGGCAGCCGC
>JBQCJB010000188.1:0-4803 GCA_051953155.1 Aureliella sp.
TACGGCAAGGCGCAGCCGCGCTTCGGTCGTAAAATGGGACACTTGACCTGCACGGCCGATTCAGCCGAAGCCGCCGTGCGCCGCGCGGTCGAACTGCGCGCCGCGCTGTGTGGCTGAACTCTCCACTACCCCCGCCGAAAAAAATTCCTTCCTCCAGGAGTGCCGACATGCGATGCCTTGCGATGCGCACGCTTTCTGTCCTGATCGGTTTCAGTTGTGTTGCTTGGCAGGCCGGCGCGACGTGCGCCGATGGTCCTACCGACAATCTGCCCGACAACGTCCGCCCGATTCCGCCGGTAGGCATCGAACTGTCGCGCGAGACGAAACAACAGTTGGTCGCCGCTGCGGATGGCTTGGCCGAAAAGGTCAAGCAAGTCGCCAGCGCCAAAGCGATCGATCGAGCCGAAGTGTTGGTGTTCGCTCGCGCGGTCCGCATGGCCGTCGAGAGCGGCATGTTCTACAGCGAGAAGGAGGTCGAGCAGGCTCGCGAGCTGCTCAAGCTGGCAGACGCTCGCGCGCAGCACCTGGCCGCTGGAAAAAAGGGGGCTGAGCTCCTGACCAGCCAGGATGCGGCGAGCGATGCGCCGCAGTTGGTCGTCGGCGGATTCCGTTCGAAGATCGATGGCTCGATCCAGCCCTACGGCCTGGTATTACCGGCCGGTGCCGACCTCGCGGATAAAAAACCGCGGCGTCTGGATGTATGGCTACATGGACGCGGCGAGAAGACCAGTGAGGTCGCCTTCTTGAATCAGCGGCTGCGAAGCGTCGGCGAGGTCGCTCCCGAAAACACGATCGTCTTGCATCCTTACGGCCGCTATTGCAACGCTTTTAAATTCGCTGGCGAAATCGATGTCCTGGAAGCGATAGCGCACGTGCAAAAACTGTTTGCGATCGATGAGGATCGCATTGTCATTCGCGGTTTCTCCATGGGCGGTGCCGGCTGTTGGCAGATGGCGGTCCATTATCCAGGCAAGTGGATGGCCGCGACTCCCGGAGCTGGCTTTAGCGAAACGACCGAGTTTCTCAAGGCATTCCAGCAGGAGGAGTTTCGTCCGACCGCTGATCAGAGCCTGCTTTTGAACTGGTACGATTGCCCGGGCTGGTCGAACAATCTCCGCTACCTGCCGACGATCGCCTACAGCGGCGAGATCGATCGTCAGAAGCAAGCTGCCGATGTCATGGAGGCCGCGATGAAACAGCGCGGACTGGTGCTGAACCACATCATCGGCCCGCAAACCGCGCACAAGCTGCATCCCGACTCGAAGGTCGAGATCGAAAAACAATTGGCGGAGTTGGCGAAGAAGGGGCGTCCGCGCGTCCCGACCGAGATCGATTTTACGACTTATACGCTGCGGTACGCCGACGACGCCTGGTTGACGGTCCAAGGGCTCGAGCGTCACTGGCACGAAGCCCGCGTTCAGGCTCAGCTGCAGCCGCCTCACCAGATTTCGATCACGACGCAAAACGTCACCAGACTCTCGATCGATTTGCCCGCCGATCCGGCGGTTCTCGATCGCTCGCAGCCGGTCGAGATTCGCATCGACGGCAGTTCGGTGAAGGTCGCTGCCGCGTCCGCGGGCAACGCCGCTTTCAAAACTACTTTGGCAAAGTCTTCCAGCGGTTGGCAAGTTGCCAAGCAGGACACCGCTTCGAGCGAGGCCCTGAGAAAGAAGCCGGGCCTGCAAGGGCCGATCGACGATGCGTTTCTCGACGCCTTTGTGTTTGTCGGGCCAGCCGTTACCGATTCAGGCGCGTCGGCCGATTCAGCGATCGATAAATGGGTCGCCGATGAAATGGCACATGCCAAGCGCGAATGGCGGCGACATTATCGCGGCAATGTCGTCAGTCTGTCGCCCGAGGAAGTCAGCCAACAGGACATTGCCAACAAGAATCTGGTCCTCTTCGGAACGGCCCAGTCGAATCCGCTGATCGCTAAAATCCTCGCCAAGTTGCCGCTGAAATGGCAAGGTAAGGAGCTGGCCATCGGCGGCCGCAGGTTCGATGTGAACAAGTTCGTGCCGGTGCTGATCTATCCCAACCCGCTCAACGCCGAGCGGTACGTGGTCATCAATAGCGGTTTCACCTTCCGCGAATACGCCTACTTGAACAACGCCCGCCAGATACCAATGTTGCCTGACTGGGCGATCATTGATGCGACGACCGGCCGGAACTCGCAGGTTCCTGGCCAGATCGCCGCTTCGGGTTTCTTTGACGAACAGTGGAAGGTGAAATAGGTTCGGCCTATTTCGATTCCAGATGCCGCACCGTTTCGTCGAGCGTGTACTCGAGGAACGGATCCATGTCGTAGTTGAGCACGTCCAAGACCGCTTCCAGCATCGCTTCGGCGGGCTGGAAGCTGGCGGCGCGGACTGCCTCGATACGCACTCGCGGATGTTCGTCGTTCAGCCGCTCGCGTAGCAGCGCATCGACGTTATCGATGCGGTCCCGCCAATAGCACAAGACTCGCGTCGCGGCGGCGCGAGCTCGCGGATCGGGGCTGTGGAGCATCTGGTCGAGCAATTCCCGCTGGACCACGTTGTGCGCCTGGTGCAGCCACAATGCTTCCAGCTTCAAGTGCTCGGCGGCCGGATCCTGCTTGTCGATTGCGGCCAGCCAGGTCTTCACGGCGGCCAGTACCTGGTCGGTATCGCGGCCGGCCAGCTCGCGACGCACGCGGTAGCGCGTCCGGTCCTCAGGTGACTTGAGCAATTCCAGCAGTTCAGGCAGCGGTTGTTCGGCGATGGCGACTTTGTCGACCAGCGGGCGGCCTTTATAGGTCACACGCCAAATGCGACCGTGCGACGAATCGCGATTCGGGTCCCGGAGGTTGTGCTGCAGGTGGCCGATCAGAGCTTTGTGCCAGTCGACGATGTACAGCGCGCCGTCAGGACCAAACTGCAGATCGACCGGCCGAAAATTGCCGTCTTCGCAGTAAACCAAAGGCGTGATCTCCTTGCCCTCGAAGCCAGACTTGGCGTCGGCCATCGTGTGTTGCAAGACCGAGCGGTCGCCAATCACGTTGTTGATCAAAAAGTTGCCCTGCGCCTCGGGCGGAAAGTGTCGGCTGGAAATGATCTCGCAGCCCGATGAAGGACGCGTGCGCTTGACGATGAAATGAGGCGGTTCGCGATTGATCTTCGAACCAGGGTTGGTCAAGCCGCGGGCCAGCGCGCCACCGGGATGTTTGTCCGGATACGTTACCTCACCGGAGATCGTAGTCGCCCAGTAATTGTAACCTGAGGATGCGTCGCAGATAAAGTTTTGGCCCCAGGCATCGAAGACGTGCCCCCAGGGGTTCGCAAACGCCAGCGAGGCGTGCACGTCGAGCTGCTCGGTTCGCGGATCGTAGCGCCATACGCCGGCGTCGCTCAAGCGCTGCAGACCGTAGGGCGTTTCGACCTGGGACTGCTTGAAGGTGCCCTCCTGGAAATAGAGAGCGCCGTCGGGCCCCCACTCAAACGCAGCGATGCCATGGTGTGAGTCGGCCGAGTCGAAGCCGAAGAGCTTGCGCACGCGAACATCCGCGCGGTCGTCGCCATCGGTATCCTGCAAAAACAGGATGTCCGGTTGCTCGGCGATGTACACTCCGCCGCGGCCGATTTCAAAACCTGTCGGTTGGTGCAGGCCGTCGGCAAACACGGTGCAGCGATCGGCAACGCCGTCGCCGTTGTCATCATCCAGGACCAGCAGTTTGTCGTCCAGTTTGGTCTTCGGTTTCCACTGCGGGTAACTGGGCATGGTCGACACCCACAACCTGCCGCGGTTGTCGAAGTTCAGCGCGACTGGGTTGACCATTTCGGGAAACATCTCTTCGGAGGCGACCAGAGTGATTTCGTAGCCGGCCGGCAGCTTGAACAGCTTGCGTTGCTCTTCCGAGGTCAGGTAATCCAATGAACCGAGTTTGCCTGCCTTGGCCTGCTGGTCATTGGGACCGCCGACGTTGGTTTTCGGTTGGATGAACGGCAGCGTGTTGCTGTCATCGATCGGGCTAGTGTCGGGCTTGCCTTGAGCGGCCAGCCAGATGCGGGCATCGCGATTGGCGCACATTTGATCGAGGATCTCGCGCTCGCGTTCCATGACTTCGCGATTGCGATACGTGCCGTCGAACCCGGCCTCGCCCCGCTTGCCATAGATCGAGTATCCATTGACGGCTCGGTAACGATGCCACCAGTGGAAGTTCTTGTCGGCGATTGCCTTCATAACCGCTGCGTCGACGCGGAGCGGTGCGGCGGCGGCACCGAAGAGTGCCCGGTCCAAAACCGGAGCAAACGCTTCGTAACCAGCAGCGTTCAAGTGGGCGCCATTGAGCGTCAAGCGGCGGTCGGTCTTTTCGAACAACTCCTTGGACTTGTCGAAGACGTTGGCAAAGACAGCGCCAGTTGCCTTGGCCACGTCCGCGATGGCCTGCGTGAATTTGCTCAAGCGCTCGTTGTGCTCGCGGCCGTCGGGCAGATTGGCGTCGCCGGTGGCTTCAAACGCGATCGGCGATACGAGCACGATTCGCGGCTGGCCCCGGCCGCTGTAGTCCTGCTGCTGCATGTGCTGGACGGTCTTGGTGAGATCGGCCGAAAACTTTTGGAGTCCCTCGTCGCCAGCGAACGATTCGTTGAAGCCGAAGAAGCACAGGATCACATCGGCTTTGGAATGTTTTAGGTGGACGTCGGGTTCGCCAAAGTTCATCGAACGCAGGCGGTTGTCCGGTTCGTCTCCGGGGAAGCACAGATTGCGGACGGTCAGTTTGAGATTCGGGAAACGCTGATAGAGCAGAGCTTCCCACTGGTTGTTGTGCTGCAAACGTTCGCC
>JBQCJB010000189.1:0-4903 GCA_051953155.1 Aureliella sp.
AGTTCGCAGCCCGCGCAATCGTCATCTTCCGATCGCTCGACGGCCAAGCGGAGCCAGGGTGTGCTGGTTTTGAAGGAAGACGAAGTCGCGGCGTTGGTCAACGCCGACGACGCCATTGCCGCTCTGAAAGAGATGCTCGCCGCCATGGCTGCGGGGCAGATCGCCAACGTTCCCCGGCGCCGCGCCAGCGTGCCGGGCTTTACACTGCACGGCATGGCGGCGGCCGATAGCCGCCTCCGGCGCGCCGCCTGGAAGCAGTACTCGACAACCGCGGCCGCAGCCAAATTTCACGTCGGCTTGTACGACACCGCCTCTGGTGATCTGCTGGCCCTGTTGCAGGCTAATCGGCTCGGACAACTCCGCACTGGAGCGCTGAGCGCCGTGGCCGCAGAACGGCTTGCCCCCGCAGGCCGCGTCGGTAGGGTGGGGCTGATTGGCTGCGGCTGGCAGGCGCAAAGTCAGCTCGAGTGCCTGAGCCGCCTGGCGACGGTCGAGTCGGTAAGCGTCTTTTGCCGCGATGTTCAGCGCCGCGAAAAGTTTGCCCAGCAGATGTCCAGCGCGCTGAACCTCCCGGTCGAAGCGGCTGATTCTGCGCGGTCATGCGCTGCGGAGGCCGAAACGCTCATCACCATGACCAGCGCCCGCACGCCGGTCGTCGAAGCAGCCTGGCTCGAGAAGTGTCGCTTGATCATCGCGGCGGGCTCGAACCATCCGCGGCATGCGGAATTGCCCGCGGATGTCGTCCAACGCGCTGCCCGCATCGTCGTCGACGATTTGGAAAGCTGCCGCGCCGAAGCTGGAGATCTGCTCCTGGCGGCTGCGCAACTGGATCACCCGGAGGAAGACCTTTGGCAGCGCGTCGAAACGTTGGCCGGCGTCGTTGCCGGGCAGACCCCGCCCGCCGCAGCCCTGGCGGCGCCTTCCGCAGCAGACGGCTCGCCTGCGGTCATCTTTAAATCGGTGGGTATGGCGGCGTGCGACCTGGCGTTGGCAAGTCTGGTCTATGATCGAGCCTGTCAAAGCTCGGTCGGCACGCGAATTGAGTTATAATCGTTGGCAGTTTGCCGCCGCGGCCCTTCCTCACCTGAGCACACTCTCACCCCACCGCGATCACTATGCCCCTATCAATCTCTTGGATGCGAGCTCTTCGAACGATCCGATATAACACTCGCGCGACCGCTGCCGGACTGGCGGTCTGCGCAGGTGCACTGTATGCCACCGCAAGCGATGCATGCGCAGTGGAACCAGCGGCGGCCGCCGGCGCGGTGTCGAAGGTAGCCTGGCACGAGTTCCGCGGCGACGCGCACGACGGCACAGCGCTGGACGAACACCCGCCGCTGGAATGGGGCGAGGACAAGAATCTGAAATGGAAGGTCGCTATTCACGGCCGCGGTTGGTCCTCGTCGGTCGTTGCCGAAGACCAGATTTGGCTGACGACGGCCGCCGAAGATGGCAAGCAAATGTACGCCGTGTGCGTGGGCCTCGACAGCGGCAAAGTAGTGCACGATTTGTTGGTCTTTGAAAACGAGGCCGTTCAACCTGACTTCCACGTGACCAACAGCTACGCCTCGCCGACGCCCGTGCTGGACGACCAGCATGCGTACGTGCATTTCGGCGCGTATGGCACCGCCTGCCTGGAGCGCAAGAGCGGCAAAGTTCTCTGGCAACGCCGCGACCTGCCCTGCAATCACTATCGCGGGCCTGGCAGTTCGCCCATCCTCTACAAAAATTTGCTGATCTTCCACATGGATGGCTACGACTACCAGTATGTCGTGGCCCTCGATAAACGCACCGGCGAAACCGTGTGGCGCCGCGACCGCGATATCGAGTATGGAACCGATAACGGCGATTACTACAAAGCCTATTCGACGCCGCTGGTTATCAACGTCGGCGGCCAAGACCAATTGGTCAGCAGCACCAGCAAGGCTACCGTCGTCCTCGATCCTTCGACCGGCGAAGAGATTTGGCGCGTCCGCTACAACGAGTTCTCTGCCACGGCCCGCCCGCTGTTTGACGGCCGGCGACTGTTTATCAACACCGGCTTCGGCAAAGCCCAAATGATTTGCGTCTTGGCCGATGGCAAGGGGGACGTAACCGACACCAAAGTCCTTTGGACGCAAAAGCGCGGAATCGGATCCAAGCCCAGCCAAATTCTCGTTAGCGGCCGTCTGTTCTCGGCCACCGACGACGGCGTGCTATCGCGAATCGACACCGAAACAGGCGAGTTGGCTTGGCAGAAGCGAGTAGGCGGCAACTTCAGCGCTTCGCTGGTGGCGACGCAGGACCACTTCTTTGCGTTCGATCATGACGGCAAGAGCTATGCCCTAACGGTCGCGGACGAACCGGAGATCGTCAGCGAGAACACGCTTCCCGACGGCTGCCGTTCGTCGCCGGCGATCGTCGACGACAGTTTAATCGTCCGCACGGTGACGCATCTGTACCGGTTTCAAAAGTAATGCTCCCGCCAATCGCCGCAGTGGCGCTTCAGCAACTGCGGCGTTTGACCGACGGCGAACATATTCCGGCTTACTGGCTGTCCTTGGCGATCTGCTGCGTGGTGGCTTCCCACTCAGCGACCAGGCGCTTGAGCGTCTCGGGCTCCTGGTCGGCCAGATTGTGAGTCTCGCTACGGTCCTTGCTCAAGTCGTACAGTTGCCACTGTTCGTCCTTGGCCGCCACAGCTTTCCAGTTGCCACTGCGCAGTGCGCGGTTGCCTTCGTGCAGCCACCATAGCGACGACTGCCGCTGGGCGTCGGCCAGATGGAAACTGTCGACGAGGCTCTGCCCGGGCGTTGCTGGCACCTTTTCGTCTCCGACTTGCTCGGGCCACTTTCCGCCAGCCAGTTGAACGATCGTCGGAGCGATATCGACGACATGTCCCAAGCGCGAGTGGAGCTGGCCGTGGGCAGCGATGCCGCGCGGCCAGTGGGCGATCAGCGGCGTCGAGATGCCCCCTTCGTGGACCCACGTCTTGTGCCGGCGGAACGGCGTGTTGCTCGACCGCGACCAGCCCGGTCCTAGGCAGACGAACGAAGCCGCCGATCCGATTGGCGCGTTGGGATCATGGCCGTCACCGCGGATCATGATTTCGGCGCTCGCGCCGTTGTCGGAGAAAAACAGCACCAGCGTATCGTCAAACGCGCCCATCGTTTTCAACTGCTGCAAAACGCGGCCGATCTCCTGGTCCATGCGATCGACCATGGCGGCATGCACGGCCATCTTCGCAGCCTGGAACTTGCGTTGCTCGTCGGTCAATTCCGACCAAGGGAGTTCGCGGATGACTTCCCCGGGTCCCAGTTGTTTGATCGCGTCGGGGAAGCTGTACGGCGGTCCGATCGCCGATTCCAGAGGCGCCAGCGGGCACTTCACCAGATGCATTGCGCGCTGGCGGTCATAACGCTTCTGTCGGATGGAGTCCCAGCCTTCGGTGTAGCGCGAGGCGTACTTGGCGATGTCTTGCGGCAGGGCTTGGAGCGGGAAATGCGGCGACGTGAAAGCCAGATAGTGGAAGAAGGGCTTGCCGGCGTGATCTTCGGCGTGCTCCTTGAGGCACTTGATCGCATGGTCGGCGATCGCCGTGGTCAGGTAAAAGCCGCTGTCCGGCTGGACCGGCGGCAGCGGTTTATCGTCTTCGGAATGGCGCTTCGGATTATGAAAGCGGTCGTGATCCTCGATGACATACGAATGGTCAAAGCCTTGTTCAGTCGGCTTACCGTCGACATGCCACTTGCCCGAAATGTACGAACGATAGCCGAGCGGCTTGAGCATTTGCGGCAACAGTTGGGCCCAGGCGGGTCGCTTGCCCCGGGCTCCTCCCTGCCCCTTGGGCAACGCATCGCGGTGAATCTGCTGCGCATAGTAACCGGTCAGCAGAGCGCCGCGTGTCGGCCAGCAACGGGCCGTGTTGTAGAACTGCGTGTAGCGGAGGCCGCCGGCGGCCAGACTGTCGAGATTGGGCGTCGCAATCTCGCTGCCGTAGCAGCCGATATCCGAAAACCCGAGATCGTCCGCCAGAATCACCAGCACGTTTGGCGTCGCCGCACTGCAGGGCTGCCCCGCCAGCAGCGTCAAACACCAAGCGGCCAGCCAAGCCGAGCCCAAACATCGCCAACGTCCCATCATCACTCGCCTCGTAAACTAAGCGCGTCCAACTACGGAAACAGATCGGGCACGCGCCTCGCCTCGCCGGCAGGGCAGCGGCCTTCGTTACGCGGCTGTCATGATACTCAAAAGGAGCTTACGGTGCAGGATTCCGCTCGACGACCGAACGTATTTCGATCGCCGTCTTGCCTTTGTACGCACCGGGCGCGGCCAGATATTTGACGACTCCTTCGACCTCGACTTCCAGGGGCGAGTGAATGTCCTTCTCCGTGCTGATGACGTCGCCGACTTGCAGATTGAACAGGTCGCTGGTCTTGATCTTCGAGTGTGCGAGCGTCACGACCAGTTCGCCGATGGCGTGTTCGAGATTGGCCGCAATCTGGACCTGACTGTGCGCGGAACTGCGCGACGAAGCGTAGCCCGTCCAGCTGTTGCTCGTAAGTTTGTTACCGATGCGCTCGACCGTGTTGAACGGAATACACAAGTTGATCATTCCGCGCGTCTTGCCCATCGTCAGTTCGAAGCTGACCAGGATCACCACTTCGTTGGGCGGAACGATTTGGACCAACTGCGGATTGCTCTCGACTCGCTCGACCTCGATATTCAGTTCGACGGCGTTGCTCCAGCCGAAGGCCAGCTCGCGCAGGAAGACATTGGTGATGCGGCTGGTCAGTCGCAGTTCGATGTCGCTGAGCGGACGTTTCAACGTGGAATCGTTGGTCGCTCCCCCGCCGAGCATGCGATCGATGATCGGATAGAGCAGTGCTGGACTGATATCCAGGATCCAGTTGCCCTCTAACGG
>JBQCJB010000190.1:0-2477 GCA_051953155.1 Aureliella sp.
GGTTAGTACTCGATGGTGCGCAGGCTGTGGACGAACTGCCATGGACTGCCGCGATCAAGCTCGCTCCGGATCGATTGGAGCTGGACACCGAGCCGGACTCGGCGGTCGCCTTTGACGATCTACCCACTCCGTTCTTGGTGGCGCGCAATTACAAACGTTGGCAAACACAATTGAAGGATTACCTGTACCGGCACCAGCCGCTGCGATTGTTTCAATGTCCGGAACTCAAGTCGTTCAGTCGGCCGGGGCTCGATGAGCTCGACGCGCGGCTCGGGTTCGAACAGTCGCTGCGCGAGGCCCGCGACGCGGCCAAGGAAAAACTCCAAGCCAAAATCGCCACCGCCCTGCGTTCGTTGGACGCGAAGATTCAAACGGCCCAGCAGCGGGTCGAGCGGGAGGGAGGCCAGTTTTACGAGAGCGCTCTGGACCTGGGACAGACGGTGCTCGGCATGCTGCTGGGGAACCGGCGTTCGCGCGTCGCCAAGACCTCGGCAACCGTGCGCGGCCTGGGCAAGGCGGCTCGCCAACGCGGCCAGTCGCAGACCGCTCGAGAAGCATTGGAGAGCTTGCTGGCGGAGCGTGCCCAGCTAATCGAAGATGCCGAAAAGGAGTTGCAGGCCCTCAAGGACCGTTACTCGCTGCACGCGATCGAGCTGGCGCCGCTGGATGTACCGTGCCGCAAGAGCGACACCCGCGTCGATCTAGTGGCACTAGTGTGGCTGCCCTGGAGCGTTGGTAGCGATAGCCAGGCCCGGCCGCTGCTCGAACTACCACAGGCCCAGTGAGCGGACAAGCCAACGAAAAAACGGATGGGCGCCGCTGGCACCCATCCGTTATCGAATAGTCAACCTGAATCCAACGCGAGTGCTTACTTGCGTTTCCAGGTGCTGTCGACGTCCGGCGCCAGTTCGGCCAGGAGATCTTCCAGCGACTGGCTGGCGTCCTCGCCTTCGCCTTCGGCGGTGGACCAGTCACCGCTCCTGGACGACGAAGCGTGCGCCCCCTCTTGGCCGCTGTCGCTGGCCGCTGCTGCTGTGCCGCTGCTCGGCAGTTCGACGAGGCTGGCTGCGCTGGCATCGCTCGCCTGCATCATTTCGACCGTGCGGTTGGACAGGATCAGTGGAACCGAATCGTCCTGGCTCTCTCCTTCGCCAAGCCCGCGAGCGTTCAGGAAGTTGATAACCAGCAACGCATCCATCGGTGAGAGCGAACCGTCAGCGTTGACGTCCAGGAACAGCTTCGAAGCTGCTTCCCCTTCACCGCCGCCGCCGGACAGTGCACGCGAACCACCGGCGTTGAGCGCGTTGATCACGTTCAGCACGTCGATCGGCGAGACGACTCCGTCAGCGTTGACGTCCAGAGCGTTGACCGTGTTGGTGTTACCTTCCCCACCGGCACCTGTCGCAGCCACGATGGTGACCGAATCAAAGCCGTAACGAATGTGATTGGCAGGTACCGCAGTGGGCGGCTCGAACAGCAACGTATCATGGAACGGGACGATGTCGGCAGGATCGCCGATGAACGACGCGGTGCCGGCGCTGTTGGCAGTAAAGGTAATCGTGAAGAACGGCAGTTCGTTCGTGCCCAGCGGCGCATCGCCTGCTTGAAGAGCACCGACTTCGTTGATCAAGCCCGGTACGCGGATGTCACCGCTTTGCAGTTCGCCAGGCGCACCGCGCTGGTAAGCCGGATCGAACGAAATCTGGAATCCGAGCGGCGCCGCATCATTGGCCACTGGGCTGACCAGACCCGACGAATACAGGATGTCTTCGAAGGCTGCGAAGACACCGCGGTTGGAACCGAACGGGTTGCGCAGATCCTGAACGAAGCCTCGCAATTGGAACTGGCTGCCAACGGTCAGCGTCTCGCCGTCGGCCAGCGGCGTGCCGTCAGCCTTGTACAACTGCAGCCGCAGCGAAACATCGTCGTCGGCATTGGTGGCCGTCGTCGAACCGACGCGGACGGTCACCGTGGCCGAGCTTTGAATGCCGCGGGCATCCTTGATCGTGTAGGTGAACGAGTCGTTGCCTTCGAAGTCGGTCACAGGCGTATACAGAATCCGATCGTCACCCGAGACCGTCGGCGTGCCATTGTTATCGATGGTCACGAAGCCATGCGCGGGTTGTCCAACGCTGTCCAGGCTGATGACATTGGTCGAGCCAGGACGGTCGTTCGCCATCACGTTCAGCGGAAAACGGGTCGTGTTCTTGGGTACGTTCGTCGCGAACGAGTCATCCACCGCTTGCGGGAATTCGACGCTGTCGCCCACGATCTCAATCGTGCCTGGGACAAAGCGGATCTTCTCGACCGGTACCCCGTTCCCCGAGACGAAGTACAGGAGCGTATCGGTCAGCGGCGGATTGTCGGCCGGGTCAGGGGTAAAGGTTGCCCGTCCAGGCGATCGAGCGGTAAAGCGGACCGACGCCAGGCGACGTTCGCCGGTAAAGCCACCCTGGCCGTTGCTATTGACCGCTCCG
>JBQCJB010000191.1:0-5049 GCA_051953155.1 Aureliella sp.
ACCACGGCAATCCGGTGCGGTTCCGCAACATTTGGCTGGTGCCGCGCGACGCTGATCGCGAAGCCCTCAGTCCGAAGATCCCGGGCTTCGAGCGCTTCTTTGCGGCCGCGAATAGTGACGCTGGTGAGAACTCGCTCGCCAGCGATGCGCTCGGCGGCCGATTGCTGATTGCCCGGCTCGGCTGTGCGGCGTGCCATGCCACGGACGATCCGTCGCTTGCGGCCGACGGAGCGCCGGTGCTGAGCGAGGTCGGCTCGCGCGTGCGGCTGGATCACCTGATCAGCTTTGTCGGCAAGCCTCATCAGACCAAGCCCGGCACGACCATGCCCGATGTGCTGCACCATCTCAACCGCGAGCAGCGAGCCCAACGCGTGGCCGAGCTGGCCAGTTGGCTGGCGACGACCGGCAAGCCGATTGACCGCCCCGGCGACTCGGCGGCCATCGAGCGCGGCGAGAAAGCGTTTCATACGATCGGCTGCGTGGCCTGCCATGCACCTCGCAGCGGCGAAGCGATCGGCGAGTCGACCAGCGTGCCGCTGGGTGACCTCACGGCCAAGTACACGCTCGATGCGCTTTCGCAGTTCCTGATCAATCCGCACGCGGTTCGCCCAAGCGGAGCGATGCCGCGGCTGATCACCAGCCTGACCGAAGCTCGCGACGTGGCCTGCTATCTGCTGGGGCTCGCGATCGTCGCTCCGGCAGCCGAACAGTTCCACACGAGCGTCTACTATGGCTCGTGGCAGAGTTTGCCCGACCTCGATCAACTTCAACCGGCCAAGACCGGTTCGACTGTCGGTCTCGATCTGGACTTTGCCGGGCGCAAGGAAGATTTCGCCATGCGCTTCGAAGCTTACCTGCCGATTCAAGTGGCCGGTCGCTATGTGTTTTACTTAGGCTCCGACGATGGAAGCCGCTTGCTGATCGATGGCCAGGAAGTCATCAAGTTCGATGGCATCCATCCCTTCTCATTCCGCCGCGGTCAAAAACGATTGGAAGCGGGAATGCATCGAATTCGCATCGACTATTTCGAAGGGGGGGGCCAGGAGCGCTTGGAGCTGGAGATGGAAGGGCCAGGTGCGGGGCGTTCGCCTGCCGCGCTGTGGGTTACCTCGTCCGAGAAGCCCGACGCGCTCAAGCCGCTGATCGCCGACTCGTTCCAGCCGGTGGCCAGCCTCGCGGCCGAGGGCAAGCGAACGTTCCAGAGCGCAGGCTGTGCCAACTGCCACGCACTGAAGATCGGCGACGAGACGGTCGCGTCGAATCTGAAGGCGCCGCCGTTGTCCTCGCTGCGCCGCGAGTCGGGTTGCCTGGCTGAGAAAGTTCCTGCCGGCGCGGTCGATTTCGCGCTGCATCCGCGGCAGCGAGCGGCGATCGTCGCCGCCTTGACGTCGCTCGCCTCGGACACCAGTCTCCAGAGCAAAGCGTCGCTGGACGAGCAGCAGCGCCTGCATTTGGAACTCGCTGGCAAGAACTGTTACGCATGCCATAACCGAGGCGCGATCGGCGGACCCGAGCCCAGCCGCGATTCGCTGTTTGCGACGCGCATGCCGGAGATGGGCAACGAAGGCCGATTGCCGCCACCGCTGACGGGAGTTGGCGACAAGCTCAAGCCCGAGGTCATCGCAGCGATCATCGCCGACGGCGCCAAAGACCGTCCCTACATGCTCACGCGCATGCCGGGCTTCGGCAAAGAGGCGACCGGCCAGCTTGCCGACTTGCTCGTCCAACTCGACGCGCGGCAGTCGGCAACCAAAGGCGCATCGGCGGCGCGGACCGATTCGCAAGAGTCGGAAGCGGCGCGGCGGCAGATGATCGCCGACGGTCGCAAACTAGTCGGCAGTGGTGGGCTGGCCTGCATCAAGTGCCACACGTTCGGTGAGAAGGCAACGCCGGGCATCCAGGCGATCGACATGCTCTCGATGCCCAGTCGCCTGCGCGAGGACTGGTTCCACCGCTATATGCTGAACCCAGCCGAGCTCCGACCGGGCACGCGCATGCCGGCCAGCTTTCCCGAGGGCAAGTCGGTCTTGACCGATGTGCTCGGCGGCGATGCCGACGCTCAGATCCGCGCGATCTGGACCTACTTGTCGGAAGGCAAGCGGGCCAAGCCGCCGGCTGGCCTGGACAGCCAGTCGATCGTGCTGGCGGCCGACGCGCGGCCGGTCATCTATCGCAACTTCATCGAGGGGCTCAGCCCGCGCGGTATTGCGGTCGGTTATCCCGAGCGGGTGAATCTGGCTTGGGATGCTGGCCAGATGAGTTTGGCGCTGCTGTGGAAGAACGATTTCATCGACGCGGGCAAGCACTGGACGGGCCGCGGCGCAGGCTTTCAAGGTCCGCTGGGAGACTTTGTGATCAAGCTGGATGCGACCATACCTGTTGCCCGGTTGGAATCGCCCGACGCGGCTTGGCCAACTGCGATTGCCCGCGCCGCCGGCGCCAAGTTCCGCGGATACCGCTTGGATGCGGATGGTCGACCGATCTTCCGCTATAGCTTGAGCGGAGTCGAGGTAGAGGATTATCCGCGGCCGGCCAAGGAACCGGCGACGGGCCGCTGGGGTTTTGAGCGGCGTTTGACGATCAACAGCTCCGCCATGGATTCTGGATCGACAAACAATGCTGCGCCGCGCAGCGGGCTCATGGCCCGCTTGGCCAAAGGCAAGATCGTTCCGGCCGGCCCCAACACCTTCACCGTCGACTCGCAACTGACCGTTCGCGTGGAAGGTGGCCAGCCGCGAATTCACGAGGCCGGCGACGGCCAGGAGCTGCGCATCGCCCTGCCTGACAGCGGCCAGGCGACCATTACGACGTGGCTGTGGTGGTAAGGTGGTTGGCACAAGTAATTCGCGTTTAAGGCGCGTCGGTCAAGAACAAAAGAAACCAAATATGCAAACCTGGAAAATCCTTGTCGCGGCGTGCGTGGTTGGTGCCGTTTGGTTGGGCGGCGCCTCGGGCGAGAGCCGCCGGAGCGCATGGGCCGCCGAGCCCAAGGAAGAAGATTTCTATCGCATCAGCACCTTTGCTACGCCGCCGGGCAGCGTCCTGGAGGTGGGGGCCTTCAATTTGATGAGCGACGGCCGGCTGGCAGTGGCCACCCGCCGCGGCGAGATCTGGATGATCGATAAACCGCTGGCCGAGGACGTTTCCAAGGCCAGCTTCAAGCGGTTTGCGCATGGCTTGCATGAACCGCTGGGACTGGCCGAGCGCGATGGTTGGTTGTACGTGACCCAGCGGAGCGATGTCTCGCGGCTGCGCGACGCCGACGGCGATGGGCTGGCCGATGAATTCGAGATCGTCGGCGACGGCTGGGAGATCAGCGGTGACTATCACGAGTACGCCTTCGGATCGAAATTCGACAAGCAGGGGCGGATCTGGGTCGTGCTCTGCCTGACTGGATCGTTCACCAGCGAGGTTCCGTATCGCGGCTGGTGCCTGCGCGTGACGCCCGACGGCCAAACGATTCCGACCGCCTACGGTTTGCGCTCACCGGGAGGGATCGCATTCAACGCCGCCGGCGACGTGTTCTATACCGACAATCAAGGCCCCTGGAATGGTACCTGTGCGCTGAAGCAGTTGATCCCCGGCAAGTTTGTCGGTCACCCCGGCGGCAACCGCTGGTTCCAACAGGCCGAGCCCTTTCAAGGCAAAGAGCCTGTTCAGCCAAAAAGCGATTCCCGCCAGTTGGTCGAAGCGGCCGCGCATCCCGACCTGATCCCGTCGGCCGTCATGTTTCCCTACAACAAGATGGGCCAATCGGCCAGCGGCATCGCCTGCGACCTGACCGGCGGCAAGTTCGGTCCCTTCGAGGAACAGTTGTTCATCGGCGATCAGACGCACAGCACAATCATGCGCGTCGATCTGGAAGTCGTCGGCGGTCGTTATCAGGGAGCCTGCTTTCCATTCCGAGCCGGGTTCCAATCGGGTGTCGTCGGCGTCGAGATGGCGCCCAGTGGCGCGCTGTTCGTCGGCGGTACAAACCGTGGCTGGGGCTCGCGCGGCGTGCGCGATTTTTCCGTTGAGCGGCTCGAGTGGACCGGCAAAATGCCGTTCGAAATCCGAACGATGCGGGCCCTCCCGCATGGCTTCCGACTGACCTTCACCAAGCCCGTGGACCAACAGTCGGCTGGCGACGTGGCCAGTTATCAGCTGCAGACCTACACCTACATCTATCGCGAACAGTACGGTAGCCCGGAAGTCGACCATACCCAGCCCACGCTACGCAGCGCCAAGGTCAGTCCCGATGGCCTGAGCGTCGATCTGGACGTAGACGGCCTGCAACTGGGACATGTGCACGAGCTGCACGCCGCCGGTGTGCGCAACGCCGCCGGCGAAGCCTTGCTGCACGACGCGGCTTATTACACGCTGAACAAACTGCCCAGTGTTGAATAGACCTTCGCCTCCTGCCAAGCTTGAAAAAGGGTTCTCGCCATGGGACATCGACGTCTTGCTCGCAACCTTCGAGGGTACCTCACGGTGGTTGCCCTCAGTGGTTCGTTCGGTCTGGCCGGCGCCCGCGTCGGGCTGGCTCAAGAGGCCAAGCCGTCGGCCGACCAGCAGGCTGGGGCCGAGCGCGTCCAGGCGGACCTGGCGAGTGAGTATCCGCAACTGCGCGATCTCGATACGCATTGCCCCTTTACTCCGCCGGAGAGCCTCGAGGCTTGGAAAGAGCGGAGCGGGCAGGTCAAGCAACAACTGCGGGTAAGTTTGGGGCTGCATCCGCTGCCCAAGCTCGAGCCGGTCCAGCCGAAAATCTACGGCCGCATTCCGCTGGATGGTTACACGATCGAAAAAGTCACCTTCGAAACGCTGCCCGGATTTTACGTGACGGGCAATCTCTATCGGCCCGATCCGATGCCCAGCGGCAAGATTCCTGGCATCTTGTGCCCGCACGGCCACTGGAGCGAAGCTCGGTTTTTCGATGCCTCGCCCGCCGAACGGAATAATCTGTTGGCCAGTGGGGCCGAGCGTTTCGACAGCGCGGCTCGCAATCATATTCAGGCCCGCTGCGTCCAGTTGGCTCGCATGGGCTGCGTCGTGTTCCACTGGGAT
>JBQCJB010000192.1:0-2886 GCA_051953155.1 Aureliella sp.
AAATGCCCGGCGCGACGATTCCCTGCTTCTCGCCACTCTTGCTTTGCATGGCCAGGCTGATTTCGACCAACCACGGCAAGCCTTGCGTGGACGAGTCCCAGTCGGTCAGCCATTCGATGCCATCAAAATAAGCGAATTCGAGGGCCAGCACTTCGGGCGCGATCAAGTCCCCGGTTCGCAGCAACTGGTCGGTCTGCCCTTGTTCCTCGGCGTTGCTGATTACCGCCCGATCCAGTTGACGCCGCACCAGGCCTCCGACCATGCCACTGGCCTCCGGCGTGCTGGTCACGTCGTTGAGCGCGTCGCCGACGCCCATGTTCGTCGGCAGCTGGACGAAGTAAGTCACGCTTTTGATATCTCCAGGCACGTCGGAGAGAATGCCACTGGCGATCGAGGCCTGTTGGGCCAGGTACTCGTCGGGGCGCGGCAAACGGCTGACATCCAGCGTCAGTTCAGCCAGCGATCCGTAAATGCCCAGAGGCAGCGACGAGGCCAACAACGTCCCGCCGGGCGACATTTCGCCACTCTCGTCGGTCCCGGTCGCTGCCGAGCCCGCCGCGCCGCCGCCAGCCGCACCGCCCATGCCGCCACCGGCCGACTGTGAGCCCTGGCCACCGCCCGCTGCGCCACCGCCAGCAGCAGCACCACCGCCTCCGCCTGCTAACGCGCCCGCTTGGCCACCTTGACCGCCTTGACCAGCTTGTCCGCCTGCACCGCCACCAGCTCCAGCCCCGCCACCAGCTCCAGCCCCGCCGCCGGCGCCACCACCGCCGCCTCCTGTACCGCCGGCACCGCCGGCTCCGCCACCGCCTTGGCCGGTCAGCATCTGCTCGAGCACCGAGGTGTCGAATTCCTGTTTCGAAACCGAACTGCGGATGTCGTCGGCGATCATGCTCAGCAGGCTGCGGGCCAGTGCTGCTCGGCGGATGTCCTCGCCGCGCGTCGCGAAGCTGCTCGAGTACATTTGCATCAGTTGGACGATGATCGCCATTGCCAAGACCGACAGCGCCAAGGCCAGTAGCAGTTCGAGTAAGGTAAAGCCGGCGGTTCGCGCGGCTGTCCGGCTGCGGATGCTGGTGCATCCCGCCCTGCGACGTGTCGAGAGAACATCCTGCCTGTGATGTCGTTTAGAAGCGGCCATTGAGGGCTCCTCCGGGCATGCCCATCTGTCCGCCCGTGCTGCCCGCGGCGCCGGTTGCGGCCGCGCCCTGACCGGTTTCTTCTGCCGTGCCCAGCGCGTCCGGCGGCAGGTCCAGTCCCAAGGCGGGGTCGATGATCCAGCGGATGACCGTCAGATCGGCCGGTCGCGTAAGGTCTTGGTCCGAGTCATCCCGGACGTCGATTTGAATGCTGAGCATGTTGGCGACTTCGCACGGAACCAGTTGCAACATGTAACTCCAACTGGAACTGGTCGTCGAAGTGCCTATTGGCGTCCAGGTCGTCGTCGGCTGCATCGGTATCACCCCAGCGATGACTTGGCTCATGACCGAATCGGCCGCCAGTTCGGCTTCCGCCTGGCGCTGGGCTGCGATCGCGTTGGAAGTTGCCAACTGCATGGCCTGGGCCATGAAGGCGCACGCGATGCCCAGAATCGTCAGCGCCAGAATGACCTCCAGCAGCGTTAAACCTCCGCGTCCGCGCTGCCGGAGCTTTGACGGGCATCGAATTTTGCGGAGATGGATCATGGGGCTGTCAGGCAGTGGTTACTGGGTGGTCGTCGCCGCTGTGCCTACCGGCGCGGCGGCAACCGGTGGCAGTTCACCAGGGGTCAAGACTTGCGTCGAACCGGTCAAGCCGCGCATCCGCACCGCGCGTTGTTTGCCGTGTACGTCTTGGATGATGACTTCCGCAGTGCTGGTGCTGCCGTCGGGATAGAACATCACGGATTGATTCATCGCGCCAACAGCCGCCATACCACCTTCGGCTTGGGCTACCGTCATCGCTCGCATGTCGCTGCTGACGGCGCAGCTGACGAAGGTGATTTCTTCATCCAAATGCAGCGGCTCGGTCGCCACCGGCGCCGGCGGCACGACGGCTGGAGCAGCGCCGGCGACCATAGGACTCATACCGACGCCGACTCCCCCGGCGGCCATGCCGGTGGGAGCAACCGACGCGTTGAGGATGTCGGCGCTCGAAGCGTACGGTTCGATCGAGAAGTCACCCGTTCCGAGCACGCAGGCAAACACCTGCGATTGCCCAGACTTCATCGCTGTCAGCCGCGCGCGGTCCCATTGGCTGCGCAGCCGATCAGCCGAACTTTGGAGCCGCTGGCGGAGGAAGGCTTCATTGAACGACGGGGCGACCATCGCCCCCAGCGCGACGAGAATCGCCAGGACCAGGACGATCTCAATAAGCGTGAAAGCCGATCGTGGTTTTTCGTCGGCGCGTCGAGCCATTGATTCCTACGTCCCTCAAAATCGAGCCTGTTCGTGCGGCGCGAGTGATGCAGCCTCGCTCGGCGGCTGCACTAGCTGGTTACGTCGTCGTCGGTGCCCGATTGGCCGTCGGGACCGAGCGAACGCAGTTCGTATTCCGCGCCGTTGAGTTTGTATTCGTACGGACGACCCCAAGGATCGTTGGCGATCGGGTCCTTCAGCACCTGCGTGTACTTCGACGGATCGGCCAAGTCGCTCGGGGCTTCGTGCAGCGCCTCGAGAGCGCTCGGGTAACTGCCGACGTAGAGCTTGTACTGTTCCAGAGCGCTCTTGAATTGGCTGATCTGGTTCTTGGCCGTCATGACGAAGGCTCGGTTCTGGATGCCGCCGATGTTATAGACGGCGATGCCTGCGATGGCGGCGATGATGACCAGCACCAGCATGACTTCCAGCAGGGTGAACGCGCTGCGTCCGCGGCCACGACGCTGATTTGAAGCGCACTGGCCAGTGG
>JBQCJB010000193.1:0-3465 GCA_051953155.1 Aureliella sp.
AGATTCCCGGCGCCGCGAGCGCCGATCGCCGTGTCGATTTGAGCCTGCACCTGCGACTCGAATGTCACGCCGTGAACGTCGCGGAAGACGCCGATCGGTTCCGGAAACTCGGGATGCCGCATGCGGGCCAGCAGATAGACCAGCGTCGGATCGGCCTTCTCGTCGTGGAACAGCAAGTCATCCTCGGCAACGCCGTTGCCCAGCTGGACCACTTCCGGGCGCAGGCCATTGAGGCGGATGCCCTTGTCGCGGTTCTTGCCGAAGATCAGCGGCTTGCCGTGCTCGAGCTCGACGGTAGTCTCGTCGCGCTGGTTGCGGTCCTGGGCATATTCGAACGCGCCGTCGTTGAAGACGTTGCAGTTCTGATAGACCTCGACGACCGCGGTGCCCTGATGGTTGGCCGCTCGCTTGAGCGTCTCGCCCAGGTGCTTGATGTGCGTATCGACCGAGCGAGCGATGAAGGTTGCCTCGGCGGCCAGAGCGACCATGATCGGATTGAGCGGCTGGTCGATCGCGCCCATCGGCGTGCTCTTGGTGACCTGGCCCGCGGGGCTGGTCGGCGAGTACTGGCCTTTGGTCAAGCCGTAGATGCGGTTGTTGAACAGCACCAGTGTAATGTTCACGTTGCGGCGCAGCAGGTGGATGAAGTGGTTGCCACCGATCGACAGCGAATCGCCGTCGCCGCTGATGACGAACACCTTCAAGTCGGGACGCGCCAACCGCAAGCCGGTCGCCAGAGCCGGAGCTCGGCCGTGGATGCTGTGTACGCCGTAGGTATTCATGTAGTACGGAAAGCGGCTCGAGCAGCCGATGCCCGAGACGAAAACGATCTGCTCCGGCGGCAAGCCGAGTTCCGGAAGCATCTTCTTCATCTGTGCCAGGATCGAATAGTCGCCGCAGCCTGGGCACCAGCGGATGTCTTGGTCGCTGGCAAAGTCGTTGGCGGTCAGAACGGGAAGCGCTGTGCTCATATCTTCGTTGCCCGTGAAAGAGCGGTGGTTTGAGTAAGTTTTTTCAAACTCCCTGCCGGCTCATGCTTGGCGAGCCGGCGGGGATCGTGAAGTGCAGTTGGCTGGCGAGCTAGCGAAGCATCGCTTATCCGGCTCGAGATTGCAGCACGATATCGGCGCCTTCGGCGTTGGTCATCGCAAAGATCTTCTCGACCAGTTCGGTAACCGTGAACGGTTTGCCTTTGACCTTGTTGTAGCCAACGGCATCGACCAGGTAGCGGCTGCGAATCAGCAGCCGCAGCTGTCCCGAGTTCAGTTCGGGAATCAGCACCGATTCGTAGCGACCGAGGATCTGACCGAGGTTGCTGGGGAACGGATTGAGGTGGCGGAGGTGGCAATGAGCCACGCTGCGTCCAGCTTCGATGGCCGTTTGGACGGCGGTGAAGCAAGCCCCGTGCGTGCCACCCCACGACAGAACCAGCAACTCGCCCTGCTCTGGCCCGTAGACTTCCTGAGGCGGAATCATTTCGGCGACGTTAGCCACCTTCTGCGCCCGGATGTTGACCATCTTCTGATGGTTGTCCGCATCGTAGCTGACGTTGCCGGTGCCATCTTGCTTTTCCAAACCGCCGACGCGATGCATCAAGCCGGGCGTTCCGGGGATCGCCCAAGGGCGAGCCAGCATTTCGTCGCGGGCATAGGGCTTGAAGATCCCATCGGCCGTCGCAACCGGGTGACGGATCGTAATCGGCGGCAACTTGTCGACGTCCGGGATCAACCACGGCTCGGCACCGTTGGCGATATAGCCATCGGAGAGAATGACCACCGGGACCATGTACCGCGTAGCGATCCGCCAGGCTTCGATGGCTGTGTTGAAGCAATCGCCGGGGCTCCGCGCGGCCAGCACGGGAATCGGGGCTTCACCGTTGCGGCCGAAGAGGACCTGGAGCAAGTCGGCTTGTTCGGTCTTGGTCGGCAAACCGGTGCTCGGGCCACCGCGCTGGACGTCGATGACCAACAATGGCAGTTCCAGCATCACCGCCAGACCCATCGCTTCGGCTTTGAGGGCGATGCCCGGGCCGCTGCTGGTCGTGACGCCCATCGCGCCGCCATAGGACGCGCCCAGCGCCGAGCAGACCGCCGCGATTTCGTCTTCGGCTTGGAACGTGCAAATGCCAAAGTTCTTGTACTTGCTCAGTTCGTGCAGAATGTCGCTGGCCGGCGTGATCGGGTAGGAACCGTAGACCAGTTTCTTGTTGCTCAATTGCGAGGCAGCCATCAAACCCCAGGCCAGCGCTTGGTTGCCCATGATGTTGCGGTACTTGCCCGGCGGCAGTTGGGCCGGTTCGACGCGGAAGGAAACGCCCAGCGTTTCGGTCGTCTCGCCGAATGCCCAGCCCGCGTGCAGAGCGGCTTCGTTGGCTTTGGCGATTTCCTCGGTCTTGGAGAACTTGCCGCGGATGAATCGCCGCGTGGCTTCCATGTCGCGGCCGTACAGCCAATAGACCAGGCCCATGGCAAAAAAGTTGCGGCAGCGATCGGACTCTTTGACGCTCAGCCCGAACGGCTTGACCGCTTCGCGCGTCAGCCGCGTCATCGGTACCTTGACCAAGCGGTACTTCTCAATCGCCGGCTCTTCCAGCGGGTTCGTCCCGAGGTTGGCCAGTTTCAGGTCCTTGTCCTCAAAGCTGTCTTCGTTGACGATCAGCAGGCCACCTGGTCGCAGATCGGCGACGTTGGTTACCAACGCGGCGGGATTCATGGCCACCAGGGCGTCGAGCGTATCGCCCGGCGTGTGGACTTCGTGGGCGGCAAACTGCACTTGAAAACCGCTGACGCCGGCCCGCGTGCCGCGCGGAGCTCGGATCTCAGCTGGAAAGTCCGGGAACGTGGCCACGTCGTTGCCCAGCAGAGCCGACGTGTTGGTCAGCTGTGTCCCGAGCAACTGCATTCCATCGCCAGAGTCGCCGACGAGGCGGACCGTGATACCACTCACAGTCTCGACTTGCTTGCCCTCACGCGCGGGTGAGGAGATGTCCTGAGACATGCATGTAAATCCGTTGGAGAGTTAGGGGGTCGGGCAAAAGAATTTCGATTTTATCGAATTTTTAGCCCTGGTAGGTAAATCCAATTCTGACAAATGCGCCTGCTTCCTGCCATGCCAAATAACCTAGGTTTCCCAAGCTTTTTAGTCGCGCAAGCGCGCGACACTTGGGGGCCAGCGGAGCTAAGCGCCTCAAATCGAAGCGTGGGGCTGGTGAAAGCAGGCGCACGGGTTGCCGCCGGGCGCTCGGTCCGCTCAGAAGCGCGCGGCCGCGCGCACGCGGAAGTGCGACACTTCGCCCAAGGTCCAGCGTCGGCCATGGCAGCAGATCGATCCGCCCGCTAGCGGCGGCCGGCGCCGGCCGCAATGAATGCTCAGCTTTCGCCTTCGCGGCGGCCTTTGCTTTCGGACGATCCGGCGGAACTTCCACCAGGCCGTTGGGCCAGGTGGGAAGGTGGAACAGAGGTTTCA
>JBQCJB010000194.1:0-2665 GCA_051953155.1 Aureliella sp.
CGGCGGCGCATCGTTCAGTTCTCGAACGACCAGCGTAAGGGTCGCTATGTTGTTGGAAACCAAAACTCCGTCGCTGACGCGATAGGTAAAGATTTCAGTGCCGTTGAAGTTCGCTGGCGGCGTGTAGGTAAAGCGGCCGTCGAAACTGTTGTCGAGCGTGACCGAGGCAGGTACCGAGACCGGCACAATGGTGAACGGTCCGCCATCCGGATCGCTGTCGTTGGCTGCCACGCCGTCGTCGATGCGGAAGCTAGGCGTTTGTGTGCCATCGGCGTCCGTGGTGATCAGCGAGCTGTCTTCGTTGATTGTGTAAGTGTCGTCGATGGCCGTTGGCGGACTGCCCGGCACGATCGTGACTTTGTAGTCTTCAACTTCGCCGTCAGCAGCCAAGCCAGTCGGCAAAAGTCCGCCGACCGAACTCGAACGGAAGCGGGCGAATGCCGTAGTGGCCGAAGTCGGAATCGGCGCGGTCGCTGGCACGGTTATCGAGAAGCTCTGCGTCAGCGAATCGCTGTTGAAAGCCACCGAGTTCAAAACCTGTTCGCCCGGATCGTTCCAGTCGCCGTCGGCATTGAAGTCGATCCAGCCATCGACGAAGCCTGGACTGTTCATCGTGACCGTCACGGTCGTCGAGATATTGCGGTTGAACAAGCCGAGCGGATTGAGCGCCGAGCCAAAATGAACGCCGTCATCGTTGGCATCACCATCCGCGTTCGGCGTCGGCGCGCCGTCGTCATCCGCATCAACCGCTGCACCCAGAATGGCGTTGCCCAAGCTGATTGCATGGCGGGCACCGTCGTTGGCGTAAAGCGTCGGGTAGCGGCCGGCGGTCGTGGTAAATGGATCGGGAGCGTCGCCGTAGTCGAGCTCGACGCCCGGCATCAGGATCGTGAAGGCCGTTTCGTTGTTGATGCGGTTCGGCTTCAAATTGTTTCCGCCGACATCCGCCACACCTTGGAGATAGAAGTTGTCGATTTCGGAACTGATCGCCGTGGCATTCTCGACGAACAGCGTCTCTCCACCTCGGTCCTTGGCTTCCAGAGGAGTGTTGGCCGACGAATTGATCGCCGCGATGATCGCTTTCTTGACCTGAGTCGCATCGAAGCTGCGATCCTGGACGTAGAACACCGGCTTGGCTCCGCCCGGTACACCGGTCCGCCGCAGCGATGGAGCGCTGGACGTGTCGATCGTGAATCGCGGGGTGTCGTTCAGTTGCAGCGTCCCGCCCGGCAGCACACTGGTGGTCAGTCCCAGCACGGTGCCTTCGATAACTGCTTTCATCGTGTCGACAACCGACGCGGGCGTACTGTTGTTGCGGAACAGGATCGGAGTGCGGCCAGCCGTGAAGCCGTTGCCCAGATCGACATTGTCGAACTCGAACGTGATCGAAGTTGTACCGTTGTCGATCGTGAACGACTCGCCGTCGCTGACGACGCCTCGCGACGTCGTCAGACCGGTCGATCCGACGACTACCTGGTTCGACTCGAGAATGCCCAGATCGATCCGGCCATTGTTCAGCAGGATTGGGTTGATCGCGAGGTTGGCATTGCTGATCGCTGCTGCGATGGAAGTGGCCAATTCGTTGGCTGTCGACGTCGGCGTGTACCGAATGACGACGTTGCCTGGCTGCGAAGGCCCGCTGAAATTGCTGTCGAACTCGAAGGTGACCGTGCGACCGTTGTTGATGACGGTGAAGACGCGGTTATCGACGATGTCGATGCCACCGCGAGTTGGTACCTGCATCAGCAACGGACCAAAAACTTGCAGTCGCGTGTTGCTCTGCACGCCAGGCGAACCGAACAATCCCAGAACCGGGGCGCCTGTCACGTCGATCGAATTGTTGGCCGTTCCCTTGACCGCGATGTTCCCGTCGCCGACGTGGGTCGGCGTCAGCCCGAGCCCTGCACCGGCGATTTGGCTCGCCACGCGCTGGCCGATTTCATCCTGAGTGTCGTTCAAGGCCACCGGGATTGCGATATTCCCGTTGGCGACCGTGGCATCCCGCGTGAATTCGAAGGTTCGCGTCGTCGTTCCGTCGGAGACCGTGAAGGTCTGGCCGTCGGTCAAGGTCCGCGCAACTCCCAGCACGACCAATCGCGAACTGCCCGCCGATACTGAGCCGTCGGCCGTCAAGCCGACATGCACCAGATCGGTGCCGACGATCGAAGGATTGATCGTCAGCGGGCTGTTGGCCAGAGCGGCTTGCGTCAGCCGAGCCAGATCGTTGACCGTGCTGGCCGAAGCAAAGTTGATCGGCGTGTTGCCCGCAGTCACCGAACCGGTATTGTCGTATTCGAACGTAATCGTTCGACGTCCGTCGCTGACGGTGAAGGTTTGGCCGTCGGTGATTCCTCCCGGGCGAGGACCTAGATCCGGAATCTTGAGGGCGAGAGTTGTGGCCGGCTGCGTCAAGGCTGTGAAGTTCGTGTTGACGCGGACGTTCGTTTCGGCACCGAGGAATACGGCGCCACCCCCCAGCATGCGCGGAGTCACCTGCAGGCCGCTGCTGGAAATCGCAGTGGCGACGGCTTGGGCAATATCCGCTTGCGTGCTACCCAAGGTGAACGGAACGGCAATGTTGCCAGCTAGCGTGTTGCCGTTGCGGTCGAATTCGAAGGTCAACGTGCGCGTGCTATCGGTGATGATGAAGCGGTCGCCATCAGCG
>JBQCJB010000195.1:0-6834 GCA_051953155.1 Aureliella sp.
GTGGCTCTACAATCTTCGCACCTGCGATGCCAGAAGCGACCTGCGCTGAGACGAGGCTTCGATGCGCCGCGCTGATTTGGGTTTCAGGATTGGGTTTGGGCTGCTTGGTGCTGCTGCCCCTCACCGCCCAGCCCCCTCTCCCCGAAGCGGGGCGAGGGGGAGACCGAGTGCGCGAGAAGAGGCGAAGGGGAGACGAGGGGGAGACGAGGGGGAGACGAAGGGGAGACGAGGGGGAGTCGGAGAATGGCTTGGGGGCTGGAGAGGGAAGGACGCGGATGAGTGTGGACGACGGCGCCGGTTTGCCGGCCTATCCGAGCTCTTGGCAACATCGGCATCTGTTGGACTTGGAACGGATGACGGCCGAAGAGATCACGCTCCTGCTCGACACGGCCGAGCAGTTGCAGGCGGCGTTTTCCGCCAAGGGTGAAAAACTGTCGTTGCTCCGCGGCCGCACGGTCGCCAACGTCTTTTTCGAAAACAGCACTCGGACGCGCAACAGTTTTTCATTAGCGGCCAAGCGGCTGGGCGCCGATACGATCGAGTTCTCCTCCAGTGGTTCGTCGGTGGCCAAGGGGGAAACGTTTATCGATACCGCCAAGACGATCGAAGCCATGGGCGTCGATGCGGTGGTGGTGCGGCACAGCGCTCCGGGCACGCCTCACTTGCTCGCGCGGCACATGGACGCCAGCGTGCTTAATGCCGGCGACGGGCCGCACGAACATCCGACTCAGGGATTGCTGGACATTCTGACCATTCGCCAGAAACGCGGGCAATTGGCCGGGCTGACCGTCGCCCTGGTCGGCGACATCGCGCACTCGCGAACCGCGCGGTCGAACATCTGGGGCCTGAAAAAACTCGGCGCCCACGTCATCGTCTGCGGTCCCGCAACCTTGGTCTCCAAAGAGTGGGAGAAGTTTGGGGTCGAGGTGGCCTACAACCTCGACGAGATTCTGCCCCGCTGCGATGTGCTGAACCTGCTGCGCATCCAGTTCGAACGCCAGTCGACGCGACCCTTTCCGTCGGTGCGCGAGTATGCCCTGCTGTACGCCATGACCGCCGAACGCATGCGTCTGAGCAAGGGCGACATCCTGATCATGGCTCCCGGACCGATCAATCGAGGCGTCGAAGTGACGCCGGAGGTCGCCGACGGTCCCCATTCGGTGATTTTGCAACAAGTCACCAACGGTATCGCGGTGCGCATGGCAGCCCTGTGGTTGTTGGTCGGAAGTAAAAACGGAGCGGCGGCATGAGCGGGGCGGGCAGCGGGCATGCGAGCGCGGATCGAGCCTGGTTGATTGAACACGGCCGGATCGTCGATCCGTCGCAGCAGTTAGACAAGGTGGGCCGCTTGCTGTTGCTCGACGGCAAAGTCGCAGCCATCGATCCGACCGATGGCGATGTGCCGGAGTTCGCCCAGCGAGTCGACGCGCGCGGGTGCATCGTGGCTCCGGGGATGGTCGACCTTGGCGCTGAGCTGCGCGAGCCGGGGATCGAGGAAGACGAAACTATCTCCAGTGGAGCAATGGCCGCGCTGGCCGGCGGGTTCACGTCGATCGCGTGCCATGCCAACACCGATCCGCCGATCGATTCCGCCGCGGCCGTCGAATTCGTACGCCAAAAAGCGGCCCGCGCCGATCGCTGCCGCGTGCATGTGATCGGCTGCGTGAGCAAGGGACGCGCCGGCGAAGAACTGGCGGAGATCGGTTCGCTGGTCGAGGCCGGCGCGGTGGCCCTCTCCGATGCGCCGCGGCCGATCGAGAACACGGCGCTGCTGCGGCGAGCTCTCGAGTACTGCCTGATGTTCGATCGCCCGATCCTCGACCGGCCGGAAATTCTCAGCTTGACGCGCGGCGGCGTGATGCACGAAGGCTTGACGCAGCTGGTGTTAGGCCTGGCGCCGATCCCCGCCGAAGCCGAAGATCTGGCGACGGCTCGCGACCTGAGATTATTGGAAGCGACCGGCGGACGGCTGCATCTGAGCAGCGTCTCGACAGCCGGATCGGTCGAACTGTTGCGGCGCAGTAAAGCTCGCGGCGTGGGAGTGACGGCCGGGGCGTGCATCGCCAACTTGTGCTTCGACGATGAAAACCTGCGGACGTTCGACGCGAACTTCAAAGTCAATCCGCCGCTGCGCGGGCAGACGCACATCGAGGCCTGCCTGGAAGCAATCGCCGATGGGACCCTCGACCTGATCAGTTCCGGACATCAGCCGCGTTCGCTGGAAAAGAAAATGCAGGAACTGGACAACGTGCCGTTCGGCATGACGGCTCTCGACACGACTGTCGGCCTGTTGGTCTCGCATTTGATTCGGCCCGGGCGGATCGGTTGGTCGCGAGCGATCGAATGCCTGTCGACCAATCCGGCCGGCGTGATCGGCATCGATGCAGGCACGCTCCAGATCGGCCGGCCAGCCGATGTGACTTTGATCGACCCGGAGCAAACCTGGCTGGTTGAACCGAGCGCCCTGCGCTCGCGTAGTCGCAATACGCCGCTGCTGGGACGCGAGCTGACCGGTCGAGCCATCATGACCTGGGTGGGCGGACAGCGCAAATACTCGCTGCTCGGCTGATACAAAGAAACACCTGCAGCGCAACACATTCATCGACTGCCTCGAGGTCGGCTGCCCAGATGAGCTCCCAAGATAAATACCGCCCGGTTGGGCTCTCGCTGAAAGACTACCTGCGGTCGGGGCGGACGCTCTCGTACGTGCTGACGTTGGCGGTGTTGGCCGGACTGTACAGTTGCTTGCCGATGCTCAAGGAACTTTCGCCGTACAACCAGGTTGGCGACACGCCACCGGAATTGCACGCGGCGCTGTCGCTGGTCGTCGGTTGGTTGTTGGTCTTCCGCACCAACACCGCGCATTCGCGCTGGTGGGAGGCGCGGACGCTGTGGGGATCGCTGGTCAATGCTTCGCGCAATGTGGCCATGAAGATTTCGCACTTGGGCAGCGTGCCCATAGCCGACCGCCGCCGCGCTCAAAAACTGCTGATCGATTTCCCAATCGCCCTCAAACTGCATCTGCGCGGCGAGGATGCGCTCGGGCAAGTACTCAGCAAAAGCGACGTTACCGGCCAGTGGAATCATGCTCCGCTGGCCATCGCCGACGAGCTGTACTCGCTGATCGGACGCTGGAAACGGGATGCCATGATCGATGGCGACGAACTCCGCGCGATCGATGCGGAGGCTCTGCGATTGATGGACATCTGCGGCGGCTGCGAACGCATCCAGCGCACGCGCGTCATCCGTTCCTATCGCGTCTTTGCACGGCAATGCGTCGTGATGTTTCTGCTGACGTTGCCCTGGGGCATCGTCGAGGACTTCGGTTGGTGGACGGTTCCGATGACCATGCTGACTGCGTATTTCATGCTGGGCATGGAAATCGTGGCCGAACATGTCGAAGAGCCCTTCGGCTACGACGACGACGACCTCGATCTGGATTCGCTCTGCCGTACGATCAGCCAGTCGGTTTCGGAAGTCTTCGACGCGGCGGCTTAGCTAGGGACGCGGCGCTGGCGCGGTCCGCGGTCGGCTGAGGTTGCGCAGCATGTCGCTGGCGTAAATGAACAGGGCCAGCCACACCAGAGCGAAACCGACCAGTTTGGCGGCGCTGAACGATTCATGATAGACCAACGTCCCGAGTAGGAACTGCAGCGTTGGTCCGACGTACTGCAGCAGCCCGGTGGTCGACAGCGGAATCAACTGCGCTCCGGCGGCAAACAGCAGCAGCGGAATCGTCGTCGCGACTCCTGAGGCGATCAGCAGCGTGTCGGCCGTCGCATCGCCGGCCAGCCAGCCGCCGCGACCTTGCGCGTGCTCGTAGATCAAAAAACCGATCGCTGGAATGAACAGGGCCCACGTTTCGATGCTCAACGAGGCGACCGGATGCAACTGGGTCGTCTTCTTGACCAGGCTGTAAAGACAGAACGTGGTGGCCAGTGAAATCGCGACCCACGGTACATCGCCATACTGCACCGACAACCAGAGGACGCCGACAGCTGCCACTCCGACGGCCGCCCACTGCACGCGCCGCAAGCGTTCGCCCAGCAGCGCAACGGCGACCACGATGCTCATCAGCGGGTTGATAAAGTACCCGAGGCTGCTTTCGAGAATGCGGTCATGCCCGACCGCCCAGATGAAACCGAGCCAGTTCGCGCACACCAGCACCGCCGCCAGGATCTGCCGGGCCAGCACGCGACGGTCACCCAGCGCTTGACGAATGGCCGTCCATTGGCCTCCCCAAAGGATGATCGGAATCAGCAACAGACACGACCACACGATCCGGTGGGCGACGACCTGCCCGGCCGGCACCACATGCAGCCGCTGCCAGTAAATCGGCAACAGTCCCCAGAGCGTGTAGGCGGAAAACGCGTAAAAGTGGCCACGATTCATCTGCTGGGTTGTAGCCGAAAGCCCAGAATTCTCAAGGGCTTGTGTCATTTGGCCATACGACATCCGTTAGGCTTTCTCAGGCCCGGTTAAGGGCAAAAAGTGGTCCGTAATTAATTCAGGTCGCTGACCGGCTCCGGGCGGATCGACGTCCCGCAGCGGCCGGGTTGGGGCAAAAAAACTGGCCTTCCCAAAGTGCAATGGGTTACAATGCCAGTGCAAAAAACCACCACCCGGCATCGAGAGGATTCGAACAGAAAATGCCTCGACCAACTTTAGAGCAAGAAGCTAACGATCTGGTTCGGCCTTCGAGCGTCATGGAGTCGCCCGAATCGGTCAGTGACGAAGCATTGCTGGCGGCCTATCGCGACCAAGGCGACCGCGCGAGTTTGGAAGTTCTCATCCGGCGTTATCAGCACGAACTGTATAGTTATTTGCGGCGCTACCTGGGCGATGACGCGATGGCGGAAGATGCCTTTCAGCTGACGTTCCTGCAGGTGCACAAGAAGGCCGAACTGTTCGATTCGACTCGCCGCTTTCGTCCGTGGTTATATGGTGTGGCCACCAACCAGGCGATCGATCTGAAGCGTCGAGAGAAGCGCCGACGCCATCGCAGCTTGGACGTGGTCGGCACGAACCACGACTTGCGCGAAACGACGCACGCCAGCGCCTTGCCCGACCATCGCGCCGAATCGGCCGATCCACTCGTCGTCCAAGAGCAATCCGACTCGATCCGAGCCGCGCTCGATGAACTGGGCGAACCAGGCCGAAGTGCACTGGAACTGGTCTATCTCCAAGGCATGCAGTACCGGGACGCAGCCGTCGTATTGAACGTGCCGGTGGGAACTGTGAAAAGCCGCGTCCATACGGCAATTCGCAAACTCGCCGATATCTGGAAACGTACAGTCAAGAGTGTTGATTGATCCAGTCGTGATAGCCCTTGGGCTAGCTTATGCGCATCGGTGACGAAGAACTAGTTCAGTACCTGCTCGGCGAAGCGGACAGTGGGCTGCGCGAGCAAGTCGAGTCGGCTTTGGCGGCCCATGCCCAGCTGGCGAAACGGCTGGAGGAATTGCGAGCGGCGCTCGGTCTGCTCGATGGGCTGAGTATCAATGCCGAACCGCCGAGCGATCTCGTCGAGCGCACCATGCTCCGTATCGATGCTGAGGCTGCCGATGCGGAGACGACCGATGCTGAGACTGCCGATGCAGCCAATGTCGAATCTTGCGGCAGTGGCGATGCGGCTGGCAGTTGCGAAGGGCCGCTGGTGCACTCGCGGCGCGCGTCGAATTCAATTACCGCATCAGCCCCTCGCTCGCATCGTCAGTGGTGGGATTCGGCGATTCTGTCGTTGTCGATCGTCGCCATTTGTTCGCTCCTGCTACCGCTGGTGCTGGAGGCGCGATCGCAGAGTCGGCGATTGCAGTGCGCTTATAACCTGAGTTCATTAGGCCGCGGCCTGACGGAGTTGGCCATGCTAGACAGCGAACGCCGCTTTCCCAGCGTGCCCGCCAGCGGCCCAGAGGCTTTCGCCGGGATCATGGCGGTGCGGTTGCACGACGCCAGTCTGCTCGATTCGGCGTCGCTTTTAAAATGCGCCTCTCTGCCTAAGTCGGCTGCGGACTCGCCGTGCCTGATGCGCATCCCCAGCCGCGAGGAATTTTACGACGCTAGTGCGGACCAGCGGCAATTGTGGCGCTGCTATGTCGGCGGCGACTACGCGTACAACCTGGGCGTCATCGACGGCGGTCGCGTGACCGGCCCGAAATTGGAGGGACGCACGCATTTCGCGATCCTGGCCGATGCACCGCGGATCGAAAATGATCACGAGGCCTTCGTCGCCCACGAAGGCCTCGGCGTGAACATCTATTATGAGGACGGCCATGTGGCGTTCGTCCCGGTCAAGCGCGCCAAACCGCTCGACCACACCTGGCAGGAACCCGCTTTGACGCGGCGGACGCTCTCCGGCGGTTTGAAAGACAAGCTGACGGGCGACAAGGTGCTGCCGGTCGAGGCCTGGTCCAACGCCGATGACGATCCGTTTCGCAACAACCGAGGCTTGCATGCCTGCGGTTTGAATCCGGACGATGCGGTGCTGGGACCGAGCTACTCTTCGCCACTTCCCGGCTCGGTGAACCTGCCCTAGACTGACCGCTTGCCGCGTGTCCCCGGCGCCCATTTCTTTCGAACTGTTCGGCTGGCGCGTGGACTTTTCCGACGTTCACCAACTCGATTTACATCCTCTCGTTCACTAGGTCCGCTGCATGAAGAAAAAGAAGAAGGTCGCCGTCGTGGCGGGGACTCGCCCGGAATGCATCAAGATGGCTCCGGTGTATTTCGAACTGCAGCGGTCGGAGGCGATCGAGCCGGTTTTTCTGGCGACGGCCCAGCATCGCCAAATGCTCGACCAGACGCTGGATGTCTTCGGCATTCGCCCCGAGCACG
>JBQCJB010000196.1:0-2702 GCA_051953155.1 Aureliella sp.
ATCCGGTCTATTTGAGCTTTCTCGGGTTGATCTGGTTTACGCCCAGGATGACGCTCGACCACGTAATCCTGACGGCCGTGTGGACCGTCTACATCTACATCGGCAGCTATCTCAAGGACCAGCGCCTACTGCACTACATCGGGCCGGCCTATCGCGAATACACGCAGCGCGTACCCGGGTTTCCGCTGATCGGGTTCGGACCGCTGGGCAGACTGCCGGCGTTGCCCGCGAACTGGCAAGACAGCCAGTCGCCCGAGGGACTCACTCGACCGGCTCGGGCGTAAGAGTCACCGACAGTTCACCAGAGTTGTCGTCCAGTCCGGCGCCAGCCTCATTGATACGCAGCAGAATCGGGCCGCTCGAAGCGGCGGTTAGCAGCGCATCGGAGCCGACCGGCACGACGGGCAACGCTTGAGAGAACTCCGGTTCTTCGCTCTGTGGCGTGGCGATGGCCAAGAGCAGTTTGCCCAAGGGCTGGCCATGTCGGTATCGCAGCGTCACGCCCGAGGGTTCGCACAGCCAGGCTTTAGGTTGCGCACCGATGACGTACTGGCCGGTGGCCGTGATGCGGAATTTCTGACCCTCGGCCACTTCGATGCCCGTATTCTGCCAGCCCCGAGCGGCGGAGACGGTCACCGATGTCGCCTCGCCCAGCGGCTGCGCGCGATGGTTCAGGTCGACCAGTTCGCGGCGCGGATCGAAACCGTATTCGAGCCCGCTGAGCATGGCGGACCACTGGGCCCGCACCAACGGACGCCGCGACTGGATCGAGCGCAGCAGCCGGGCGGTCGTCGTCGAGTCGCTCGGCAGCGGACCTTCGAGCAGTTTTGCGAACGCCGCCTGGGTCGACGGATTGTTGTGTAGGAACATGACCAAGGCCCAACTCCATGCGTAGGCTTCACCGCTTTGGTGAGCTCGACTGTCGTAGCGCAGGATGGTTGCCATCGAAGGTGCCAGGCCGTCGGCCAGCTGTTCCTGGATTAGCGGAATACGCCCCCACAAGGGCGCTTCGTCGCGCGACCGCGGTACGATGCCCATCTCGAGTTGGCCGTCGTGCCAACGATGCGTAGCCAGCCATTCGGCGACACCTTCCATCAGCCAGGGAGGGCCCGCGGAACCGTACTTGCGCACCATGAACCAGTGCGTCCCCTCGTGCAGCAACAGATGTCGCCGGTAATAGGCAGTCGCCTGTTCGACGATCCACAAGTCGTCGCCCCACTGATAACCGTGGGGAAAGGGCGGCAGCGACTCCGGCAGCAGGCCTGCAGCGGAAAATCGCTCGCGGGCGCTCATCAGGCACGCGGTGGCTCGCCATTGACGGGCCTCGGCCGGGTCGACTCCGAAGACCCGGCACCAATGCGGCATGGCCGCGTCGAACACGGCGGGCAATTGTCGAACCGAATCGTCCAGCGGCACGTCGGTGATGATTTCGATGTGTTCGCCGGTTAGATGTGCGAAACCGTCCGCGGGCTGAGGCCGGGCCTCTTGCCCTGGGGCGGACGCAGCGATCCCCACTACGAGGCTGGCTGCCAGCACCACCCAGGCCATTCCGCTCGCTTTCATCGTCGATCCTGTCGCCCGAGTAACTAAGATGGCGATTTCCGACCGCATCGTCTGTGATAGCTCCATCTTACCGCGATTTTCTGTGCGAAACGAAAAAAGTGGCCGAGATTGGCCTAGCCGGCGCGGGGTAGGAATACAAAAATTGGGACCGTGTTCACAGCGGCCTGAGCGCAAGCGATGAAGCCATTCGCCCCGAGCGCTGCCCGGGGCACGCGCACATGCCAGTACAACCAGCTTCCTTAAATTAAGGTCGGCAAGTGGCCAGCACAATCGAGTCGGCGGGGACCGGGACAGCCAGCGCGGGAGAATCGCTCGCGGAACAACTGAACGGGGTTCCTCACTCGCAATTGCCCGACGAAGTGCAGCCGTTTCGCGTCAACTGGATTTACACGATCACCATCGGCACGATCCATGTGCTGGCCCTGTTGGCCTTGGTGCCTTATTTCTTTTCGTGGGTTGGTGTAATCGTGATGCTGGCCGGCATCCATGTCTTTGGCCAAGGCATCACGATCGGCTACCACCGCCTGCTGACGCATCGGAGTTTTCGCACGCCCAAGTGGGTCGAGCGTTGTTTTGCGATTCTGGGCATTTGCTGCTTTGAAGATTCTCCGGTGCGCTGGGTGGTCGTCCACCGGATTCACCATGTGCATTCGGACGAAAAGCCCGATCCGCATTCACCGATCGTCAACTTCCTGTGGTCGCATTTCGGATGGCTGGTCGTTCGCAATCGCACGACGCAGTCGATCGGGGCGACGGCCCAGTTCGCCAAGGATCTGCTGCGCGACCCGTTTTATATGTGGCTGGAAAAACGCCCCTACGTCCAGTTGGGAATCGCGCTGGGCCAGATCCCGATTTTTTTCCTGCTGGGCTTTGTCGGCAGTTGGCTAACCCGCGGCGACGTCTGGTCGGCGGCGCAACTGGGGGCCAGCCTGGTCGTCTGGGGCGTCTTTGTGCGGGTCGTCGCCGTTTGGCATATCACCTGGTCGGTCAATTCGCTCAGCCACATGTTCGGTTACCAAAACTACGCAACGGGCGAGCGCAGCCGCAACAACTGGTTCGTCGCCCTGATCACCGTCGGCGAGGGCTGGCACAACAACCATCACGAGGACCCGTCGGCTGCCAGCGTCCAGCATCGCTGG
>JBQCJB010000197.1:0-8190 GCA_051953155.1 Aureliella sp.
CCCTGCGCCGGCAGCGGTAGCACGATTTGCATGCGGGCACCGCGGCCTTCGCCCGCGCTCGAGGCTTCGACTCGGCCGCCGTGCATCTCGACGATCGATTTGACCAGTGCCAGCCCGATGCCCAGTCCGGCGTCGAGCGCAGCGGTCGTCTCGCTCTGCGTAAACATGTCGAAGATGCGTTCGAGCATTTCCGGTGCGATGCCCAGGCCGTCGTCCTCGACGCTCAGGACAACTTCTCCCTCGCGGCACTGAGCGGTCAGCGATACGTTGCCTCCGGGCGGAGTGTATTTGATCGCGTTGTCCAGCACGTTGGAGACAACTTGGGCCAGCCGATGCGGGTCGACGTCCAGCCTGACGGGCTGTTCGGGCAGGCAAACATGGAAGCTATGGCCAGCTGCTTTCAGAGCCGGACGCACCGCCTCGACTGCGCTATCGACCACTTCGGACAAGGCGACTGGCCGCCTGCGCAGCTCGAGTTTGCCACGCGAGATACGCGAGACGTCCAGCAGATCGTCGACCAGCGTCACCAACTGCCGCATCTGACGCTCCATGATGCGCCGCGTTTGCTCGAGCAACTGCGGGTCGTCGTTGGACGTGCGGATCAGCTCCAGTCCGGTGCGAATCGGGGCGAGCGGATTGCGCAGTTCGTGAGCCAGCATGGCCAGGAATTCGTCCTTGCGGCGGTCGGCTTCGCGAATAGCCGCCTCGGCCCTGCGCAGCTCGGTTACATCGTTGTGGACTTCGGCCACTCCGACCGGCTGGCCCGCTTCGTCGCGGTAAAGAATCCAATGCGCGGCGACGTGCAATTCATTACCGTCTTTGTGCCGGTGTTTCACTTCGCCGTGCCACTGTCCATGTTCAACCAGCTCTGCCTCGATGTCTTCGGCCGGAGCGGGAAATTCGGACTGCAGCAGTTGATCGACGCGGCAGCCAATCGCTTCGCCGCTGGTCCAACCGAACAGACGCTCGATTCCTTCGTTCCACTGCGTGATCGTGCCATCGACCGTTCGAAAGAGGATCGAGGCTTGGGCCAGCGCGCGCGATTGCTCGCGCAGTTTGCGTGCATGTTGGCGAGTGGCGGTCAGATAGCGCCGGCGATATTGCCCCGCCAGGCCCATCGACGCACACAGGCAGGTGATGAAGGTCATGGCCACGATTTCTTGCGGCCCCGGCGGCGCCCAACGCATGGCCTCGCCGCGCTGCATCCTCGCGATCAAAAAGAGCACCGGCGAGAGCGCCAGCGCAGGACCGAGCCCGCCGAACCAGGCGCAGGCCAGCACGATCAGCATCGAAAGAATTCCGGGGGCCGGTCTCGGCAGCCCGGCATTTTGAATCAGTTCGGTGGCAGCCGTGACGACGAGGATTGGCAGCGCGTACCGGAGAAAAGTCGCGATGCGCGGCGAACGTCCCAGCCAGCGGGATACCGCGTGGAAAAGCGTGTTATCGAGCTGGGCCTGGGGCGGGCTCACAAGCGGACTCTCCTCGACACGGACTCCGAAGTTACTGGCTCCCACAAAGTTTACTCACCAGGGGCATTACTCGCAGCAGGGGTTGAGCCACGAGCCCACCAGTCCGATGTCCGTCCATTGGTAAAAATGGGAGGGAATTGCTTGGTCGCTGACCCGAGGAATTGCTAGACTGACCTCACAGCTTCGATTGGCACCGCGTCTTTTCCATGACCAGCGTACCGGAGCGACGACAGGATGGTGCGAAAAGCGGCCGATGACTTTGTCCAACTATGTTGGGGCCAACTGCGGTGGCGACGCCCGCTTGCGCGCCGCCGACCACGCATGCTCAGACGCTTGGTCTGGTTCGAGAGCCTCGAGGCGCGCTGGGCGCTCTCGGCCTCTTCGATCGCCGGCCGCCCGTATGTGGATGTGGGACCTTCCGACAACGTCGCCTGGGACCAGCCGCGCGTGACCGTGCAACTGCTGACTCAAGACGTGCCCGACGGAGTCGAACCGCCCGCCAACGTCGTCGTCGGACCGAACACCTTCAATAACTGGTTGCTCGACACCGGTGCCAACACGACCTTGGCATTTCAGACCGCTGTCAATGACATGACGGAGTTCGATCCCAAGTACCAAACAGACGGCAAGTACGACGAGATCGGCGTCGGCGGCACGACGACCTTCGATATATCAGTGCCTTACCGGTTTGATTTCTCGGGCAACACGACCTTCGAGCGGCAGAAATTGCTCGACAAGCGGCTGATTTCGAATCCCAACGCCGACGTGAGCATCTTCGGGCCCTGGGGTATCGTCGGTATGCCGGCGATGACCGGCCGAGTCACGACGCTCGACTTTACTCCTTGGACGAACGTCACCGATTTTGATCTGTTCATGAAGACCGATTTCTCCAGCAGCGTACCGGCGCCCACCGGACAACGGTTCGCGATCGACGTCGACAACCGCGTGCGCTTTGACGCTGCGGATGGCTTTGTCTCGGGCAATGGTCTGCCGATGTGGGCTGATCTGCCGTTCTTCGGGGCGCAGGTCAAAAACAACGAATCGATCGCGGGTGGGAATTTCTTGTTCGACACCGGCGCTCAGGTCAGCATCCTTTCCAGCCGGCTGGCGTTCGACCTCGGACTGGATTCCAACCACGATGGCAAGCTGGACCAGTTGGACGCCAACTACGCTCGCTCGGAAACGATCGGCGGCATCAGTGGCACGAGCAATGCTCCAGTGTTTTTGATCGATGAAGTCCACGTCCCGACAGCTCAAGGACCCGATCTGGTCTGGACTGATTTGCAGTGGATCATTCTGGACATCGCTCCAGGCATCGATGGCGTCTTCGGCTTTGACAACATGACCAGCGGTTGGATCGAGGCCTTCTCGATCGACGGCCAGTCGGGCTTCATCATGAAGTCGCATCTCGATTTCCGCTCGTGGGATGCAACTGGCAAAGGGCAAATCAATCTCGATTTGAATCCCGAGGTCTTCACGCTGGTCGATCCGAACGGACCGGGCGCGACGATCACCGAATCAGGAGGCACGACGGTCGTCAGCGAATCGGGCGTTACCGATACCTACCAGATTCAACTCACGCAGCCGCCGACATCCAACGTCACGGTCAGCTTTCTGGGATCCGGTGGGCAGGTCCTGGCAGTGGACGTTGCCAACCCCGCAAACAACTTCGTCACCTTCACTCCCGCCAACTGGAATGTGCCGCAGACGGTGCGCGTGCTGGCGGTGAACGATTCGGCCGAAGAGAGTTACCACCGCGCCACGATTCGCAACGTCAGTTCCAGCGCCGATCCACGCTACAACGCCGTGGGCATGCCGCGCGTCGCCGTCGGCATCGTCGATGATGACTATCCTGGCGTCATGCTCGTGCCCACCGACGGCGCGACGACGATCAGCGAAGGGGGCCCACCCGATTACTACGATGTGGTGCTGACCAAAAAGCCCGATCAAAACGTCGCGATCCAATTGGAGCACGTCTCGCAGCAACTGACGGCGGTCAACGATGCCGACGGCAGTAACACTCTCGTTTTCACTGCCACCAACTGGAACCTGCCGCAGCGCGTACGCGTGACAGCCATTGATGATTCGCTGGCCGAAGGTGCCCATGTCGGTTACATCACGCACATCATCAACACGTCGGACGTCAATTACCAGCAAGCTTTCGTCCTGCAGGAAAAGGTGTTCATCGCCGATAACGACTCGGTCGATACACAGCCTCCGAAAGTCGTGGACGTCATCGCTGGTTCGACCCTCTGGCAGGCTCCCTTTATCGATGCCGTCGATGGCGCAGGACCCGGCGCGGGCAATGGCCTGGGAGTGTCGCTGCTGGGCAGCGGCCAACTGGATAATCTTCCTTGGTCGAACGTCAACAAACTGTTCATCCGTTTCAGCGAAGATGTATCCGCAAGTTTCACAGCGGCAAACCTGCGGTTGGCCGGAAGCAACCTGGCCAACTACCTGGTCGGTGCCAAGTTTCGTTACGGCGTCGACGGCCCGAATGTCGGTACGATCGAGCTGCAGTCTCCGATTGGCAACGACGCGCTGCTGCTGACTGTGCTCGACACGCTGGCCGACGCCGCCGGCAATCGGCTGGATGGCGAATGGACCAGCGGCAGCAGCCAGCCCTCGGGCAACGGAACCAGTGGCGGCAATTTCAACTTCCGCATGGAAGTACTCCCGGGCGACGCCGACAATTCCGGCGGAGTGAACCTCACCGACATCTTTTTGATTTACGGTTCGAATTTATCGGTGGTCACCAATCCGACCCTGGCCAGGCGCGACGTCGACGGCAATGGCGGCGTGAACTTGACCGACTTGTTCGAAGCCTATCGGTTCAACCTGAGCGTCTTGCCATCGGCGCCCGCGATCCCGAGCGGGTTGACTGCCGATTTGAGCTCTTCCGCCTCCGCGTCCGCCGCTGACTACCGGTCGTCAGCGTTACTGAGCGGGCTCGCGACCGTACCGGAGAGCGCGTCGTGGCGGGCAGACCAATTTTCGTTAGCGAATTCTTTTTCGTTGTCGGCCGCGGCTGGCGAGTTCGCACAAATGCTGGCCGATACAGCAGACGGCGGCCTCCCGCTGCGCAGCGTTCCCGGCAGCTACGCAGCGCTGGCTGCTCTCCGCGGCCTGGCGACCGAATCGACGCAGGCGACCGAGGTGACCGAATCGCCCAGTTCGCCCAGTTCGCCGGTCACAACCGCGGGTGCGCCGCTGGTAAGAGGTGGGCTCGCGCCACTCATCAGCTCCCTATCGAGCGAACTACCATGGATATGGACGCGGCGCAGCGATCATGCGGTCTCGCGACCCTGGTCGATGCCGGCAGAGGCAGTCGACGTAGCGCTCCAGCACGCCATGCTGGACGCTTACTTTCCAAACCATCGCTACCCTAACCAACACTGGCTAGATGATGACCGCTTAGACGATCCACAAGCCCTTGACGACGTTGCTCAGGATGTTGGCATCGATCGTTGGAGTCGGAATCCTGCGGCGGATGATGGAGCGGAGCCCCGCTTTGCCGAGTTCGCACTTGGCAAGAGAACCTGGGCCCGGTTGGGCGTACGCGACTTCTCTTTCGGCAGACAAACATGATCAAAACGATGTGCTTGACGATATTGTGCGTTTCGCTGCTTGCCGCCGAAGCTCGGGCCGGCTTTATTCTTTCGGTTGTCGGGCCTGCCGATCCGGTGGCGATTCCAGGGGTCGGCACCAACGAGTTCACAGTCGCAGTGCGTTTGGCAACCGATGCCGGGACGCAGGCGATCAAAGGCTATACGATTCCGGTCGACCTGCGGCCGCCCAACAATACCGGACTGCCGGTGGGTTGGACGATCGACAGTGTCAATCAGCAATTTTTTGGTTTCACCGATCCCTTTCCCGGCTTCGACAAACGGGGGGGCAGCGGCGACCTGCCATCCCAGGAAGGCGATGCGACCGCCTCGAACGGAAATTTGTTCGGACCAGCAGTTAACTTCACGACCACCCCAGTGACTCTGTTCAATCTAAAGGTGCGGATCGACCCGACGGCCGCGGCGGGCGATACGATCGCAGCGATCTTTAACTCGGGATCACTGTTGGCGATCAACGACGCGACTGGCAATCCTGTGCCAAGCGGCGATTTGCAGTTTCAATCGGCCACCATTACGATCTCCGCTGTCCCCGAGCCTGGGAG
This sequence comes from Aureliella sp., assembly GCA_051953155.1. Taxonomy (GTDB): domain Bacteria; phylum Planctomycetota; class Planctomycetia; order Pirellulales; family Pirellulaceae; genus Aureliella. The sequence continues at coordinate 5,638 of JBQCJB010000197.1, forward strand.
CCTGCTGTTTGCCGCGGCCCTTGGCTTGGGTGTTCTGTGCCGCGCTTCGCGGTCGGCGGGCGGATTCCGTCGCGTGTTGTGAACAGCTTGGGCCAGTGATTGCGAAACGACGAACGGATTGCGAGACGACGAACGATGGCGGCTACGGTCGAGGTCCTCTTTTCGGCGAACATCCTGAAACACGTGGCCGCAGGCAGCGTCACTGTCGAGGCGGAATCGGTCGGCGAAGCCCTGCAGAAGGCCTTCGCCATTTTTCCAGCCATGCGCGGTTACGTGCTGGACGACCAGGGAGCGGTGCGGCGGCACGTGACGATCTTTCTCAACAATCGTACGATTCGCGATCGAACAACTTTGAAAGACCCGCTGGCCGACGCAGATGAGGTCTATGTCTATCAAGCCTTGTCCGGAGGTTAGCGATGGTGCAAACGTTGTGGGCTGGTACTCGCAAAGGATTGTTTCGGCTCGAGCGCAATGCCACAGGTTGGGAAGTCACTGGCAGCGATTTTTTGGGCGCCCAGGTCCCAATCGTCTGCGCAGGGGAAGGTTCCGATGAAGTCGTCGCGGCTCTGCAGTACGGGCATTTTGGGGCCAAGATGCATCGCTCGGCCGACGGCGGCAATTCGTGGACGGAGGTCGAACCGCCTAAATACCCGCCCAAGCCACCTGAAGTGCCCGATGTCATCGATCCGATGCGGAACACGGTGATTCCATGGTCGCTCGAGTTGATCTGGTCACTCGAACGCGCGCCCGACGGACGTCTGTGGTGCGGAACTCTCCCCGGAGGACTTTTCAGTTCCGATGATCACGGCCAGTCGTGGCAGTTGAACATGCCGCTGTGGAACGTGCCCAATCGACAAAAGTGGTTCGGCGGCGGCTATGACTATCCAGGCATCCATTCGATCTGCATCGATCCTCGCGACGCGCAGCGCATCAGCGTCGGGATCTCGTGCGGCGGCGTGTGGCAGACCCAAAGCGGCGGACTCGATTGGATGTGCCGCTCCCAGGGCATGCGGGCCGCCTATATGCCTCCCGAACAAAGTTTCGATCCGGATGTCCAAGATCCGCATCGATTGACTCAGTGCCCCGGCCAGCCGGATCATTTTTGGGTCCAGCATCATAACGGTATCTTCCGCTCGGTCGACGACTGCGCCACTTGGCAAGAAATCGAGAACGTCTCGCCATCGGCCTTCGGTTTTGCGGTGGCGGTCCATCCTGACGATCCCGATACCGCTTGGTTCGTGCCGGCAGTGCGCGATTCGGATCGCTATCCGGTCGACGGGGCATTCGTGGTGACCCGCACGCGCGATGGCGGTCGCAGCTTTGACACGCTCACCAGCGGTCTGCCGCAGAAGCACGCGTATCACCTCGTTTACCGACACGCTTTGGACGTCGATGCCTCGGGCAATTGCCTGGCGATGGGATCGACCACTGGCGGACTGTGGATTTCCGAAGATGGCGGAGACCACTGGCAGACCATCTCCAAGGATTTGCCTCCGATCTTTTGTATGCGGTGGGGATCGACCCAAAATGGACTTTGATGACCAGGTGACTGCGAACGAGCCCACGCACGCGGGCGAGCCTTCGCCGGCGAGCGACGATGCGGTAGCACTGATTTTGAAGCAGGCTGGCCGCTCGGACGCGGAAATCGCCTCTCTGGCAACGCTCGATCAGGCCGACCGCGCCGCGGAGGATCAGTTCACCGGAGAGGCCCCGACGTTGACGTCGCTCTTTGGCAACGTGCAGGCGGCCCAGTTTGACCCCGGTCGCTTCAGCCCCTCGGCCGACGTAGCCAAGACGATGGGCGACTGCATCGATTTCCTGCTCAAGAGGAAGAAAGCGGGCACGCTGTTGGATCACCAACGAATGCTCTTTCACGAAGAGACGTTGCGAGGACTGGCAGCGCTCGGCTTTTTCGGGCTGGCGATTCCCAAAAAGTATGGAGGCAGCGGAGCACAGCTGGGCGACCTCGGACCGCTGCTGCGGGTGCTGACATTGATCCATCCCGACTTGGCAGTCATGTTCGAAGTGCATAATTTTCTCGGGCCGGTTACGCCCATACTTGATTTCGGATCGGAGGAGCAGCGTCAAAACTACCTTCCGCGGATGGCCCGCGGTGAGCTGCTCGGTTCGTTTGCATTGACCGAACCGGGCGCCGGTGCCGATCCCAGCCGCCTGGCGCTGACCGCCCGCCGCGACGGGAACGACTATGTGGTCTCCGGAATCAAGTGGCCGATTACCAACGTGATCTACGGCGGTATTTGCGTCCTGGTATTAAAGCTGGAAGGTGAAGGGCTGCCGGCTGGCCGCGATTCGGGCATGCTGATTTTTGAGGTGCCGCAGGCAGACAACGAACACTTCCGGATGATTCGCAATCGTTTGGCTGCGTTTGATTATCTCTGGAATGCCCGATTCCGACTGACGAAATTTCGCATTCCCGTCGACCGCTTGCTCGGACCGCCAGGCAAGGGGCTGGCGCAAGCCTTCAGCTCGCTGGCCAAAGGCCGAGGCGGAATCTGTGTGAACAGCGCTGCAAAGATTTTCAGTCTGCTGGCT
>JBQCJB010000198.1:0-3463 GCA_051953155.1 Aureliella sp.
AGGGTCCGTGGGATGCCAGCGGGCCGTCCCAGCAAGACGCGAAGAGTCCTGCCGCTGGTCAGCCTGACGGCGCGTACCATAGCCGCAGCCGATCGTTCAGTCTCGATTATGCGATCGACTCGCTCCGCGGCATGAGCCTCAGCGATGTCGAGTTGTGGGGTACCGAAGACCGCGGGCGCACCTGGCAAAAATGGGGCAGCGATCCCGACCGCCAAAGCCCGTTTGACGTGCAGGTCGCCAGCGACGGCTTGTTCGGCTTTCGCATGGTCATCATCGGCAGCAACGGTTTGGTCAGCAACCGCCCGCAGGATGGCGATGCGGCGGACATGTGGATCTATGTCGACACGGAAATTCCGACGGCCAGAATCACGCGCGCTCTGTACGGCGAAGGGGACCAAGCCGGGATGCTGGTGATCGACTACAATTGCGCCGACGGCAACCTGCACGATCGGCCGGTCACGCTCTCCTACAGCGAGCGGCCCAACGGTCCTTGGGTGACGATCGAAGGGGGCCTTCGCAACACGGGCACGTATTTGTGGAAAGCCAACCCCGGTCTGCCGCCGCAGGTGTATCTGAAAATCCAGGCCGTGGACCTGGGTGGCAACACGGGCGAACATCGCCTCGAGTTGCCTGTCAACCTTGGAGGGTTGGCGCCGCGAGGCCGCATCCAGGGCTTCCGGCCGATCGACCCGAAGTGAGGAACGCACGTTGAAGCGACTGTTGATTCCGATCGCAGTGATCCTGGTCGTCGTAGCCCTGCTGGTCATCAGTCGCTTGATTCCTCAAGAAGCGAAAGTCTCCGGGTTCATCGAGGCCGATGAGATCCGCGTCGGCTCGCGCGTCGGTGGTCGTATCGCCGAGGTGCTGGTCGCCGAAGGGGAGGAAGTAGACGCCGACCAGGTGTTGATTCGCTTGGATCCGTACGATCTCGAGCAGCGATTGGCCGAAGCCACGGCGCAGCTTGCCGCCCGGCAGGCTGTGCTGGACAAACTCAAGGCAGGTCTGCGACCTGAGGAAGTCGGCCAGGCGCAAGCCCGCGTCGACCGCTTGCAGGCCACGGTCGCCAAACTGGTCGCCGGTCCGCGGCGCGAAGAGATCGCCGCAGCCCGTTCCCGGCTGACTTTGGCCAAGGCCCAGATCGAGCGAGCCAAGAGCTCGCTGGACCGCTTGCAGACTTTGTACACGCGCGATCCCAGCTCCGTATCGCGCGAAGAGATCGACCGCGCGGTCGAAGAGTTCAAAGTCGCCGAGGCCTCGCAACAAGTTCGCGAGGAAGAATTGCAACTGCTCGAGCGGGGCACGCGCGAGGAAGAGAAAGCCGAGGCGCGGGCTCAGCTGGAAGAAGCTCAACAAGCCTTGGCGATGGCCACCAAGGGTTTTCGTCCCGAGGAAATCGCCGAAGCCCAAGCCGCCGTCGAGGCGGCCAGAGCTGCCGTCGAGGCCGTCAAAGTCCAACGCAGCGAACTCGAAATCCGCTCCGGCGTCGACGGCAGAGTCGAGGCGCTCGAGTTGCGGCCGGGCGACCTGGTCGCCCCAAACGGTCCCGTGCTGTCCATCCTCGACACCAATCGCATGTGGGTCCGCGCGTACCTGCCCGAGAACCGGTTGGACCTGCGGATCGGCGACCAGTTGCCGGTGACGGTCGATAGTTTTCCAGACCGCACGTTTGTCGGCACGGTCACCTTCATCTCGAATCAAGCCGAATTCACCCCGCGCAACGTTCAAACGCCCGAGGAACGTTCTAAGCAAGTCTTTCGCGTGAAGGTGGAACTAGCCGACCAGCGTCACGAGTTGCGAGCCGGCATGGCCGCCGACGTGTGGCTCGACCGCCCAGTGCCCGGAAAGTAACCGGCATGTCCGTCGTAATTCAGACGCAAAATCTGACGCGCCGCTTCGGCGAATTCACCGCGGTCGATGACGTATCGTTCTCGGTGAGCCAGTCGGCCATCTTCGGATTGCTCGGCCCCAACGGCAGCGGCAAATCGACCATCATCCGCATGCTCTGCGGGGTCATGCCGCCGACAGCCGGTTCAGCCCAAGTCCTCGGTTTCGATGTCCGCCGAGATCCCGAAGAGATCAAGCGCCGCATCGGTTACATGTCGCAAAAGTTCAGCCTCTACAACGATTTGTCGGTCGTCGAGAACCTCGACTTCTACGGCCGCATTTACGGGCTGTCCAGCCAGCGACTCGGCGAGAGGAAAGACGAGTTGATCCAGCTGACCGGCATCGCGCCGTATGTCGACAACCTGGCCGGCAATCTCTCCGGCGGCTGGAAGCAGCGACTAGCGCTGGCCTGTTCGCTGATCCACGAGCCGCAGGTCTTGTTCCTCGACGAACCGACCGCGGGCATCGATCCGGTCGCCCGCCGCCAACTCTGGGACTTGCTGTACGAACTCTCGGCCGGCGGCGTCACCATGTTGGTCACGACGCACTACATGGACGAAGCCGAACGTTGCACCGACGTCGGCTACTTGCATCAGTCCAAGCTATTGGTCCTCGGCCAGCCGTCGGATTTGAAGCAGTTGCCCGCCGTAACGCCCGCTGGCACTCACCGTTTTGAAATCGACGTCGACCATCCCGCCGAACAACTCGGCCGCTTGCGCCATCAGAGCGGTGTGCTGGACGCAACGCTGTTCGGCGAACACATCCACGTGCTGGTCGATCCGAGCTGGACCGAAGAGCGCTTGATCGAACTGGTTAGCGAGCCGCCAGCGACCGCCAGCGCGCGACCCATCGAACCTTCCCTCGAAGACGTTTTCGTCACGCTGACCAATGCTGCCGACCAGCGCCGCGCTCGCGGCGAAGCGGCGCCGGAGACGATCCGCATCGAGGCCAACGCAAGCGCTCCTTCCGCGGGTTCTCCGCCGGCGGAACCGGCGCGCGCAGCGGGGGTCGAGACGGCTGAGGCGCAGCGCAAGTGGGCCAATCCGCTGAGTGGGTTGACCGCCGTGCTGATCAAGGAGTTCGTGCATGTCCGCCGCCAGCCGTCGACGCTGTTCTTCATGCTGGTCGTGCCAGTCATGCAGACGGTCATTTTCGGTTGGGCCATCAATACGCAGATTGAAGACATTCCGACCGTCGTCATGAACATGGACGGCCGCAATGCATCGCTGGAACTGGTCGAGACGTTCGTCAACACGCGGCAGTTTGAAATCGTCCAGCATGCCGATAGCCACGAGCAGTTTCATCGCGCCCTGAGTTCGTGCCGCGCTAAAGTTGGGCTCCTCATTCCAGCCAATTACAGCGACCGCTTGCTGGCCGGCAGGCAAGTGCAAGTACAAGTTTTGATCGACGGCAGCGATTCCCAGGTCGCGACGACCGCGCTGAGCGCGGCAAATTTGCTGGGCATCAACGTCTCGATCGGCAAGGCCCGGGGCCAAAGATAATCCATCCACTTGGCGCCCGCCCCCCATCCAATAGGTGGCCGGGCCAAGCCGCTCGACGGGGGGCCCCGCCGGCAGTT
>JBQCJB010000199.1:0-7169 GCA_051953155.1 Aureliella sp.
ATCTGCCAGCCAGCAATCTGCAAACCAGGACAGGCACCTCTTGAATAGCTTGCTGCGTGTGTGAGTGAATTGCTTGCTATAAGTGACGAGGTGCAGTTGATCCAATAAGTGCAATTCCGATGATACGCATCGCCGATAGCAGCGACTACGAATCACTCGCTCGCGTGATGTTCGCGGCCGTACGATCCGGTCCGACGGCATATACGCAGGAACAATGCCAGGCATGGGTGCCAGAGTTGAGGTGTAGAGCCGAGTGGTCAGCCCGGCTTGCAAAACAGTTCGTATTGCTAGCCGAGCGCCAGCATGAGTCGGTTGGATTCAAGAGCCTTGAGGCTGACGGATATATCGACTTGGCGTTCATCTTACCGAGCTTTCAGAAGACGGGACTGTTTCGGCGACTCTACGATGGGATCGAAGAACAGGCCCGGAAACTTGGAGAGGACCGGCTTTGGCTACATGCTAGCTTAATGGCTCAGCCGGCATCTTCGGCGGTAGGCTTTGAGATCGTGGAGAGCAGACTGTCGAGATTCGTGGGCAGCAACTTCGACGCTTCGAAATGCAAAAACGTCTGGATTCGATTTCTCGCAGCGACGGTTGACGATTATTACATTGTCATCATTACTCCACGAGACTCTGATTGACGTCTCGAGCGTATTTGAGCAATTGCTTGGCCCCGAAGTGCTTCAGCGCTGGCTTGGCTAGCGCATCGCGCAGCCAGCAGGCCAGCCGCCCGTGCCACTGGCCGATGCTGCCAATCCGGCGCGATTCGACGTTAATGGCTTTGGTCCGCGAGTAGCGCAGCTGTACGAATCGAGGAAAGAGTTCCTGCCAGGGAGTCGCTTGCGAGACCAGGTGCAGTAAGTACGCAGCGTCCTCGATCGCCATGCATCCGCCTTGGCCGAGATTGGGTGTGGTAGGGTGGGCAGCATCGCCGATGAGTAGGCAGCGTCCGCGGTACCAATGTCGATCCGGGGGACGATCGAGGATGTCGTTCTGAAGAATCGCTTCCTCGGGAGTGGTCGCGATTAGTTCCGGGACGGGCTCGGCCCATTGCGCGAATTTGTTGCCGAGCCAACTTTGTTTATCGTCGACGTTCTGGCTTGGTGCTGAATTTACGGTCGCCCACCAATAGACTTGCCGGTTGCTTAGAGTCGCAATTCCCGCGCGGCATCCGCGGCCCCACCACTCCGCGAAATACCCGGGAGTGATGGTGGAGGGCAGGGCGGTTACGCCTCGAAAGCAGGTATAGCCAGTGTACCGTGGCGGGGTGGGACCGGAGACGTATGTGCGGGCTCGCGAGTTAATCCCGTCGGCTCCGATGATCCAGTCTGCGCGATCGCGTTGGCCATTGGAGAAGGTTACTCCGACTTGCCCGTCATCTTCCCGGAAGGTCGTCGCTTCGTACCCGTACCTCGCCGTACCGTTGGGCAAGGCCTTGGCAAGCAGCTCGACCAGCTTGGCTCGGTGTATCATTCCGACGACTGGTTGGTGGCTTAAGTCATGTTCCAATTTCGAAGCGGGCAGCGACGACATGATCCGGTAACCTTGTTGGCTGCGAATTTCGCAAAGCCTCGCAGCCTCGGAGGCTTCGCGGATCGAAGCGCCGACTCCCAGTTTGTCGAGCGACCGGAAGGCGTTGGCCCACAGGCTGATCCCAGCCCCGACCTCGGTCAGTCTAGGAGCTCGTTCGTATACCGCGACTTCGACACCGGCCTTGATCAACGCAATGGCCGCGCTGAGTCCCGCGATGCCAGAGCCGATAATGATTACTTTCATGGGAGAACCGTTTTAAGACGCGGGAGGTCGAGGATCAAATCAGCAAGGAGCGTCAGCGCACCTGAGCTTCCAGTGCTCACGAGTCCGGATCGTAAACTGTGCCGCAACGCAGAGAAACGGGCCTAGCGTTCGGCACAGAAGCGGATCTTGAGTTTGGCACAGTAACAGGTCTAGCGTTTGGCAGAGAGGCTGGTCTAGAGTTTGGGAGATAAGCGGGTTGGCCCTTGGTAGAGTAACGGGTCTGGCGTTTGGTAGGAGGTGCGGGGAGCTTGTCACTGTTGCGCACTGTTGGTCGGGGGCTCGTTCGCCTGTTTGCCGCCGATGGAGCTCGACACCTTTCGGCGCCCGCACTACACAAAGTCGACAGTTTGGCCGACCTCAATCAGACCAACCTGCATCGCTAGCAAGGGCTTGGCAGCCGCCCGGAAAGAGTTCCGCCCGCGCCAATCCGAGTTCTCCAACCGCCGGGAACGAGCTCGCTTCGCATTGCTAGCCAAGAGCCTCTCGCGCCGGGACAGGCAATTCTTAAATAGCTGGCAGACTCGCGCTGGGAGCAGGCTCACGCTGCGACAGGCAAGCCTCAAATGGACGGCTGGTCCAGGGGGACCGCCACATCGGGACAGACAAGTCTCGAACGGACGGTCGTTCCAGGACAGGCAAGTCTCATATAGCTAGCAGACGTTTGAACACGGCTCACATTCCCGCACAACAGCTCAGCTCGCGTCATGGTTGCGGACAACGGAAGCCAGGAAACGCTAGTGGAGGAACCAGCTGGTTCAGTCCGTCGGCGACGATAGGCACTCGGAGCCACGTCGGGAACAGACGAAATCTACGGGAGTCAGGTGCGGGACAGGCGAAATCTGAATCGCGTCTCGGATCGGGCGAGTTCCGCATCGTTAGCAATGGCTTGGCCGCCGCGCGGAAAGAGTCCCGCCCGAGCCAATCCGAGTTCTCCAACCGCCCGGAAGGAGACCCGCTTTGAATTGCTAGCCAAGAGCCTCTCGCGCTGGGACAGGCAAAGCTTAAGAGTTCCCGCGCTAGGATAGGCACGTCCGGATCGGCTAGGACGGTCAGTCCGGGACAGGCAGGTTTGGACGGTCGCTCCGGGAAAGGCAAGTTTTGAGTAGCTAGCAGTCATTCGAAGCGTCTCGCCGGCTCGCGCCGGGACAGGCAAAGCTTAGGAGAGTTCCCGTGCTTGGCCAGGCAAGTCCCGATTGGCTAGCAGCTCTTGCCGATAGTTTCGAAAGCTCCCGAGCCGGACAGGCTCGTGCTTCGTTTTTTCCGGCCGTGCTGCAACAAGCGATGCGGCCGATCGGGAGAGAAACACCAGAGGTCGCCAAGCAGAATGCAAAAGACGCAGTACGCGCTCTACCAGTGCGACTCGAAGACAGACCAACGTCGGCACGCAAAGTCAATCTATCTTTCGAGGAGAATCTCCATTGACAGGCTTCTAAAGTGTCAATGTCACATCAATTCCCGGAGATCCGAAAATGACAAGCGCTCGTTCAAAGTCGGTAGATCCCAAAATCAGCCGTTGGTACCACTGCTTTTCTCGCTGTGTTCGTCAAGCCTTTTTGCTGCGCCAGGGAGACAAACGCAAACAGTGGATCGAAGACCGCCTTCGCGAAGTGGTTCAAGCTTTTGCCGTTTCGGTCGGCAGTTTCGCAATTCTTGATAACCACTTTCATCTACTCCTTCGCCTCGACCCCGCGGTCGCGGCGGGCTGGTCGGCAGAGGAGGTCGTCTCTAAGTGGGCCCAATTGCATCCACCTCGTCACAAGCGCAAGTTGGTGCCCATCACGGCGGAGTGGCTAGCTGAGGAAGTCAAGAACACGGAGCGAGTCGAGATGCTGCGGTCACGACTATGTTCCCTCGGCTGGTTCATGAAGGAGGTCAAGGAACCGCTAGCACGTTTGGCCAATCGAGAGGACGGTTGCAAAGGCGCATTTTTCGAGGGCCGCTATAAATCGATTGCGCTGCTTGACGAGCAATCGCTCCTTGCCGTCAGTGCTTACATTGATTTAAATCCCGTTGCGGCCGGTATCGCACAAATGCCTGAGTCGAGTCCGTTCACCGCGCTCAACCGTCGCATCCTTCACGTCGCTAGTCTCGGACGCGAAGCTGACTTGGCAAAAGCGCTCGAAAGCAACGTGGCTGCCCAACTCGCTTCGGCGGGACTAGAGGATAATTTATGGTTGGTTCCGATCGAAGATCGCCGTCGATTTGGGGCGAGTGTCGAAGGCATGCTGGAAGGCTTTACTCTTGGCAACTATCTGATGCTCGTGGAATTTACTCATCAAGCTCGTCGCTCAGAATATTCGAGCAGCCAAAAGAGAGTCGACAGCAGCATTTTTGATCGGCTCGGTATCGACCCGAATAGTTGGCTCGACCAGGAGAAGCGACTCACTACCGGCAACTGGTTTGGCCGCTTTCTCGCCTCCACGCGTCAGGCTCTCCGCGACGCTGCCAGCGGATTCGGACTCCACCACTGCGTTAACCTCAACGGATGCACTGCAGAATAGAACCTACGACTTCACGACGGGCCGTCGGTGCCGTAGGATGACGTCATGACAGCGTCTTCCAATTGGTTTTCCGCCCGCGCACCATCGATGCCGATCAGTCAGGCCGTCGTACGTTTTGGCGGGGCCGAACTAGTCCTCCTACCCAATCGCATCGTGTGGTGGCCGGACCAGCGTGCGCTGCTGCTCGCCGACGCGCACTTCGGAAAAGCTGCAACCTTTCGAAAGTCCGGGCTGCCTGTGCCGAGCGGAACAACTCGCCGAATGCTCGACGAGCTATCCCATGCTCTAGCTTTGACGGAGGCCCGAAGTCTCTTTGTCCTCGGGGATTTGATCCACTCGACCACGCGGGCTCGACGTGACTTCGAGGAGGAACTGCTCGAATGGAGGCAAAGGCACTCCACGGTTCCTATCGCACTTATTCGAGGCAACCATGATCGGCATGCTGAGGACTTGTTTACTGAACTTAGGCTCGAAGTGCACAACGAACCGCTGGAATTCGAAAAGCTTGTCCTCTGCCACGATCCGCTAAGTGCCTGCAGCGACGACCCACAGGGGTATTGGGTCGGCGGCCACATCCATCCCGGGTGCCGCGTAGCGGGGGGTAAGGGAAAGCTGCTGCCATGCTTCTGGCGGTCTGGACGTTGCCTTGTACTGCCAGCTTTTGGCCAGTTCACGGGACTGGCCGCGATTACTCCCGGCCAGGGCGACGACGTTTTTGTGCTATCTGAGAATCAAATAGCCGAGGTCCATCGATCGCCGCGAGCGATGTAGGTCAAAGCGGGCTTTGTCCCTCGGGTCACTGCCCTGAAGCCTTTACTACCAGGGACGCAGTTTCCAACCGCAAAAGAACCCCAGGCCGAAAAGAACCCCAGCCACAACGCCTGGTCGACGCGCACAGTATTTTTGGAGCGAGTCGCCCATTTCTGCCATCAACTCGGCAAAATCTTCGGCTTGCTCCTCACACTGCTCACCTAAGTTCTCCATGAGGTCGCTGGGTTCGCGTTCAGCTGTTGTCGACATGTTTTTGCTCCTCGCTAAAATAGTGCTGTTATTACGCTCATTCGCCACGAAGTACGACTAGATTGTGAAACGCTTTGCTTGCGTCACTGATCCGAGTGTTATCCACGTTTTGTCAACGCCCTAAGCGCTAGTCTCAAAGCGATGATTCGATGCTGGGGCAGACCATCAGTGCCTGTCCCGTCGGTTTTCATTTTGCCTGTCCCGTGTGGGCGCCTGTCCTGTCCGGGGAAACATTGCCTGTCCCCTCGAAAACTCTTTACAGTTTGCCTTCCCTGTCCCGTCACGAAGGATCGGTCCGTCACGAAGGATCGCGACATTGCCTGTCCCGTCAGAGCGCGGAGTACGGGCAAACATTGCCTGTCCTGTCCGAGCAAACATTGCCTGTCCCGTCAGAGCGAGCGGGGAAAGGATTGCGTGTCCCGTGTGGGCGCCTGGCAGGGCGTTTTTGTTCGATAGCAAAACGGAGGTGGAATTTGGTTAAGGGGTGGGCGAGCCGTGGACCATCCGCGAAATCGACTGCCGCAGCCAAGCTATGTTCGCAGCCGCTTCCCGCTGCGTCGTCGTGAACGCCGTCAAGGCTGTCTTCAGTTTCTTGACGCACATCCAAGCTATACCGCAACCGATCAGCGAAAATACGCCGCCGACCAGCAACTGGCACACCCAGAGCGGCCAGTCAAGCGACCAGCTCAGCAGCTCAGCTAAGCCCGCTCCTAATACTGGCAAGGACGACAGCAGCAGCGCTAAAGCAACTACTAAACCGGTCACCGACGGCTTTGCCTGCTGAAGGCAGCTCGTCGCGTCCTCGCGCAGCAGCCGCGTCTGCAGCTCGACCAAGTCCAATGCGTCGCCTAGAACCGACGAAGCCCCCTGCGTGACTCCGCGTATCGGACCGACTCGACCGTCTAAGCGCGTCGCTTGATCAACCATCCGACCAGTCCTCCGATTGTGGCGGCAAGCAGCAAACTTGCGCCGGGATGCTCCCGAATAAAAACCGCCGACTTGGCCAGCACTTTCTCATGCATATCGGTCAGCGCGACCTCGAGTTGCTCAGTCGCATTCTCGGCGCGCTGCGCCAGAGTCTGCTGCTGCGGTTCCTCAATAGCGATGCGCCGATGCTTGCCGTTGGACGAATGTGGCATGATCATCTTTACCCTGAACTAACGATTGAACCTGTTGCGAAACATAGCTACGGATAGCGTTGCCGGCCAACGACGTCGCAAAGCCAAGTAGCAGCCCCGCCATCCCCGTGGTCGGTTTCGACTTGTCTTCACCCACTGAAACAAGTGGACTAGCCGCCTCCTTGACGACTTTCCGCTTACTCGGAATCGCGAAGTAGCCCACCGCAGCGGCTGCCAGCACCAAAGGGATCGGATGGGCGCGCACGTGCTCCCGCCAGTCAGCCAGGCGCTCGACCTCTTCGCCGAATTCGCGCGCATTGACGAGCCCCCGACTCCGCACGGCTGCCATTTGCTCGCAGATCTGATGTCGATTGGTCATTGACGGCAACTCGTATTAAGACCCTGGTAAAACTTCCCCGCCCAACTCCCGCGCGGCGCCAGTACAGTGAAGCCGACACCGGCCGGCCATTCACCTTACGTACGGAACTGGCAGCACGCCTGAAATCATCATCCTGCAGCCACACTCGCGCTTGGGTCCGAAGGCGAGCCCCTCCAAACGCGAGTCACACAACACAGCCGACGGGCGACAGGCCCCTACATCCGGCGACCGCTGTGTCCGGCTACCACTGTGTCCGGCTACCGCTGCCGGCAACTTAGCTACGCCGACTAAACAGCGATGCACCGGTGATCAAGCCAGCTGCGATTCCAGCGACGCGTCCCTCGATCGTGGCGA
>JBQCJB010000200.1:0-3324 GCA_051953155.1 Aureliella sp.
GCTGTGTAGCCCGCCCCGTCGTCGCGTGGTTATGCACAGCGATCAAAGCCAGCGTCGCAGCCACCGGCCAGCCGGCCACCAGGCCGATCCGCAGGGCGCGTCGCAACTGCTCGCTCCAATCCAGGCTTCGCCACCAAAACAGCAGCAGCGCGGCGGCAGTCAGCGTCAGCAGCAAGCCTTCGAACGGACGCGTCAGTGCGAGTCCACTGACGCCCACGCCCAGCGCCAGCGCATCGAGGCTCCGGTACCGGCGGCGCAAACGCAGGATCGCGCCGGCCACCAGCCCGCCGGCTGCGGCCGTCAGGTAACCGTTGAGAAAACTGAGCGACCACTCGCGATGCACACTCGGGTGGATCGCCAACAACACTCCAGCTATCCAAGCCCAGCGCCGCGGCAGGCATCCGGCAGCTGCCCAAGCGGCGGCAGCGGCACACAGTGCGGCGCCCAACCAAATACCTACGGCCGGCGAGCCGCCCAAGGTCCAGCCGATCGCTAAGAGCGCGCCTGGACCGAGCGGATACTTCGAGGCGTACGCTGGTTCAACCAGGACATGGAACGTCTGGAACGGTTGCCAGACTTCCGGACGCGGGTTGGCCAACCGGCCATGCCGCAGCGTGTCCGCGACCAGCAGATTGCTGAATTCGTCATGCAGAAAAGGGACCGGTGCGTGTCCCCAAGACATCGCCCACGCAGCTGCGAAAGCCAGGGCACCGACCGAGATGACAGCCAATGGCCATCCGAGCCTACCGCGAGTCGTTCCGTCGGCGGCCATTTCAGCGGCGCGCCATCCGGAGGACGCTGAGCAAAAAGCTGCTGGCCGCGCCTTGCACGCCGAGGGCGACGGCCCCGATAGCGGGAATCAGGCACTTCATCGTCGACGAGTAATCCAGACTGCCGAAGCCGCCCCCAGCCCAGCTCGCGGCTGTCCAGGCGACAACCGCCAGTCCGCCGACGACCAGTCCGCCGGCGAGCGTCAAGCAACGTTCGAGCGTGAAGATGCGGGCGAGTTTTTCCAAGCGTGCGTCGCGCGGCAACATGCCTTCGCCACTGGCAAACGTCTTGGCCAGGACGGCCGCTGACGCCAACTGCGCGGCCACCAAGAGGGCCAGCGTCGACACGAGCAACGTATGCGCGTCGAACACGACTCCGGCAATGTTGACATTGAACAGGGCCAACATCGCCCCAATCAAGCCGAACCCGCCCAGCACGGCGCCCGGCATGAGAAAAGTCCAGCGCGGGCTTTGCAGCATGTAGAACCGCAGCGTCCGCCAGCCATCGCGGAAGGTCCGTAGGTGCGGTCGATGCAGCGTGCGGCCGTCTTTGTAAAGCGTGATTGGAATCTCCGAGATCCGCGCTCCGAACAGCGCGCTCTTGATGATCATTTCGGTGGCGAATTCCATCCCGGTGCAACGCTGGTCCAGACGTTCGTAAAAATCTTTTCGAAAGCCGCGCATGCCGCAGTAGACATCGTTGACCGGCGCGCGGAACATCTTGCGCACCATCCAGGTTAGCAGCGGATTGCCCCACTGATGCAGTTTCGGCATCGCCCCGGGCATGATCCGACCGCCGCCAGATGGCAAGCGGCAGCCCTGCACGAGATCGGCTCCTTCGCAGAGTCGTTCGTAGAATTTCGGCACGCAGGTAAAGTCGTAGCTGTCGTCCGCATCGCCCATGACGATGAACTTGCCACGAGCGGCAGCGATCCCGGCCATCAGCGCCGCACCATAGCCGCGCTCGTCGACATGGATGACCCGAGCGCCCAGGGCTTCGGCAATTTCAACCGACTCGTCGCGACTGCCGTTGTCCGCCACGATCACTTCGCCCTCCACGCCCAGTTTTTCGAGCGCGTACATGGCCTTGAGCACGCAGTTGCCGATCGTCTCCCCTTCATCCAAGCAGGGCATGACGATGCTCAGTTCCAATAGCTCATTCTCGGCCGAGCCGCTACTGCTCAGATCGTCTTCGAGCGATGCTTCGAGCAGTTCCTCGATTCGCGACGCTTGGAGTTCGACGTCCATACGCGTGGGCGCCAAGCCTGCGTTTTGTCGCGCCGCGGCTGGGCGACGGTTGGTGCGGCGCGTATCGGCGCCGATCTGGTCGGCGGCTAATAGATCGAGCAACTGGTCGAATTGTTGCTCCGCGCGATCGATAACGCGATCGCGACCGTGGACGGGCAGTGACAACTGGGTCGGTTCGGCGTTCGATTCCCAGCTGGAGCGCGACGGGGTCGACAGTTGGCTCATGCTCATTGACTCGATTGATTCTGGCAAGGTCGTATGGAAAGGATCGTTCCATCGAACGAAGGTTTTCTTCCCCGGGGCGAAGGGTTAACGGAAACGTATGTCGCCAGACAGTGGAGTCAAACTCGGCGAGGATCGCGAAACGCGGCGTCCTATAGCGGCTGCTCAGCTTGTAACGGCCACACCGGTCGCACCGCCCCCCGGGGACGGTGCGGGCTGGGAGTTGCAAGGCAGACAGCGTCAATCGGGCAGGCCGCCTCGCCCCGCTTCGGCTGGGCGCGAACGGAATTCGAGAGTAGCCCGGCGTTGAAGAAGAAAAGACTGACAGCCGGGACGGCTGTCCTACTTCGCGTTTCGGTGCGGGGTAGAGGTGTCGCGGAACTTGGCACGAAGGGAATTCAGAGGTGGCTGAGCTTGAAGGTGAATGGCACCGGGATTCGAATTTGTAAGACTGACAGCCGGGACGGCTGTCCTACTTAGCGCAGCGCTTGCCAGTCTTCGTCGGCGACGTTGATGCGCTCGATCGACAGGCGGCTCGAGCCCGGTTGGGTGCTGACGAGAATGGCGGCTAGGTGGGGCCGAGCGGCGCAGAAGTCTCGCGTCGCGTCAGGGCCCATCACCATGAAGGCCGTCGCCAGGGCATCGGCCAGAGTACCGCTACGGCAAATCGCCGTGGCGCTCAGCACGCCTTGTGCAGGCCAGCCACTGCGCGGGTCGATGACGTGGCTGTATCGCACGCCTTGGTAATGAAAAAACTGCTTGCCCGCGCCGCTGGTTCCTAGCGCCTGGTTGCGAAGCCGGATGCGCCCGAGTTTCTCTTCCCAGCGCAGCGGATGCGCCAGCGCGATCCACCAACCGCCAGACGCCTCGCCGCTGAGCCGCGTACCGCGGGCTGCTACCGAACTGCGCCCGCCATGGATCAGAAAATCTTCCACGCCCGACTGCAGCAGCGAGTTGGCAACTTTGTCCAAGGCATAGCCCTTGCCGATCCCGCCCGGATTGAGTTTGACCCCTTCGCGCGCCAACTGGACGGTGCGGGCGTTTTCGTCGACCGTGATCAGGTCCGAGCCCACCCGCTGGAGCG
>JBQCJB010000201.1:0-4848 GCA_051953155.1 Aureliella sp.
CCTACTCACCCAACTCCCGTCAAACCGAGACGGACATAATAGACACGCCAAGCTGGACGAGTCGGTTTTGACAGGCTGGAAGCCTGTCCTACTGATGACAGGCCTCTGGCCCTAAAGTAGGACAGGCCTCCGGCCTGTCACCAGAACCACCGCAAAGCCTTACTCACCCAAGTCCCGTCAAACCGAGACGGACATAATAGACACGCCAAGCTGGACGAGCTGGTTTTGACAGGCTAGAAGCCTGTCCTACGTGGTGATGGTTTCGGTGGTGATGGTTAGGACGCGGGATGAGAGCGGGTGCGAGCGGCTTTGGGTGTCTTCGAGCAATTGCGCTTGCATGCGAGCTTGAAACTCGGGCTCGCTATCGGCCGACCACATGATTAGGAAATCACGGTTGGGAATCCCGGCGTAAAAGGGCATGCCCAGTCGCTCGCCGATAAACTCGCGGAGGCTGGGCAGCAGGATTCGAGCGGCGGCATATCCGTCGGACGTGTCGAGCGCAACGATCGCCGGCGGACCGGGAAAGTAGGACACGTCGAGGTTCTGCGACGCCAGCCGGAGGTTTTCGCAGGCGGCTTCGTATAGATCGATTAGACCGACCTGCCAGCGCTCCACATCTTCATTGCGCACATACGCGTAGCCATGCTCGGCGTCGACGACGACGCTGATGAGGACTTCTTCGAGAAACGGAAACGTCACGCTCACGCCCGAGCGGGCGAAGGCTGAGGGCATTAACTGCAAACGCACGCGCTGCCGAGCGTCCTCCCAGGAATCGGGCAGCGTCGCCAGTTCATGGTCGGTCAGTTGGATGATCCGCGAGAAGTGCTCGACGATTGTCTGCCGCACGGCATCCGGTTCGGCGTGCACCAGAGCTGCATCGGCGTGGAGGTTGTGCAGTCCGATTTCCGACTCCTTCCAGACGATGGCGTCGGCTCGCTCGCCGGCTGAGAAGGACTCTTTGGGGAACTCTTCGCAGAGGACCTTCAGTACAAAATCGCGAAAAGCTTCCGCATCCATTGCTGCCGGTTTCCTCGGGAAGGAAAGGAAATATCTCACTCTTGCGCTCGGTCGGCCGGCTCGCGCTGGGTATTTTCTCGGTAGCGAGGCGGCCTTTCAGTTTACCGCAAAACTGAAAGAATCATTTTCGGTATTCCAAGGAAATTCGTGACACGCGCGGCATCTCTCGCTACACTCGTAAAGCGCAGGCCCTGCCGTTCCTTTTCCAGCCTCTTGCCAAGGTTCCAGCCTCCGACAAAGGAATACCCATGCGATCCTCGACACGCCGCAGTTTTCTTCGCACGACCGCTGTCGCCGGTTCTTCGGTTCTGTTGTTAGGCACGCGTGCTTCCGGGCGCGTCATCGGTGCCAACGATCGCTTGCGAATTGCCATTGCCGGCCTGAACGGTCGCGGGCAAAGCCACATGAGCGGTTGGCTCGACCAGGACAATGTCGAGATCGCCTACTTGATCGATCCGGAGAGCCGCGTGCTCGCCTCGGCAATGAAGAAGCTCGAGGGGCGCGCCAAGGGCCGCTTCACGACGCAAGGGGTCGCCGACGTGCGCAAGGCGCTCGAAGACAAATCGCTCGACGCAATCTCGATCGCGACGCCCAACCACTGGCACTCGCTGATGACGATCTGGGCCGCGCAGGCCGGCAAGCATGTGTACGTAGAAAAACCGATGAGCCACGATGTGGGCGAAGGGCGCGTGGCGGTGGCCGCGCAGGAAAAGTATGGCGTCGTCATCCAACACGGCACGCAGAGCCGCAGCAACGCCAAACTGGCTGGCCTGCACGATGCGATTCGCGCCGGCAAGTTTGGCCGACTGAAGATCGCCTATGGTTACTGCTGCAAAGCCCGCGGCAGCATCGGCCATGAACCGATCAGCGATCCACCGGCCTGGCTCGACTGGAATCTGTGGCGCGGGCCGGCCACGGTCGAGCAGTACCACGCCAACTACGTGCCGTATGACTGGCACTGGTTCTGGAAGACCGGCAACGGCGACCTGAACAACCAAGGCACGCACCAACTGGATATTGCCCGCTGGGCTCTAGACAAGGATGTCACGCATCCGACCCGCGTCATGGCTATCGGCGGCCGCTTCCAGTGGAACGATCAAGGCGAAACGCCCAATACGATGATGGCGGTCGCCGAGTATCCCAACGGCCAGTCGGTCTTCTTCAACGTGCGCAACGTCAAGTACGACAAGTACCAAACGCAGGTCGAGAACGAGTACTACTTCGAAGATGGCGGCAAGATTATCCGCGGCAAATATTACCCACCGGGCCGTTCCGAAGGCGAAACGGTCAGTGTTCCCGAAGGAAACGTAACGCCCGGCGGCAATTGGACGGCGTTCATCACTGCCTGCCGCGAAGGCAAGCCCGAGATGGCCAACGGCACGGCTCAGGACGCTCATTACAGTTGCGTGCTGGGGCACCTGATGAACAACTCTTATCGCCTGGGCACGCAGGCTCCCTTCGATGTGAAATCGGGGCGTTTCGGCGACAACAAGGACGCCCACGAACATTTCGCTCGGCTACACGAGATCATGCAGAAAGGGGTCGGCGTACCGGCCGATGGCAACCACTACACGGTCGGGCCATGGCTGACCTTCGACCCGAAGACCGAACGGCACACTGGCGAACACGCCGAAGCGGCCAACCGGCTGCTGAAGGATCCCAATCGTCCCGGATTTGAAGTCCCGAGCGCCGACAAAGTCTGACGCTCAGGGGGCGACTCTAGCTTATTCGGGCCGCTGTGGCGCGCAGAAGAGAGCGCCACTTTGACGCGTTCGCGTACGCAAACGCTCCACGTATGAACGCACGCCCAGCGACTGACCGACCCCACATTCAAAAGCTGGAAATGAAACGATGCGCGCCGCGTTGCAACTGGCTTGTCTGTTAGCGACCCTGTGGTCGGTGGCCGTCGGGGCTGCCGGCACAGCCCTCGGGCTCGAGCGCTATGAACTCGAGGAAGAGGTCGAGGTCTACTATCTCGGCAAGTGGATGCCGGCCAAGGTCCGCGACTGCAACAAGAAGGGAGAGGTGCTGGGCGAGTTTACCTTTGCCAACCGGCTGAGGCACGAAATCTTCACGCCCGAGAAGGTCCGCCATCTCTACGAGTCGGGGGCGATGACGCGCGGCCGGCTGTGGAGCGACGCGACCGGACAATTCAAAGTCAAAGCCGCGCTGCTGAAGATCGCTGGCGGCCGAGTGGACCTGCGGACCGAACAGTCCAAGGAGTTAAGCGTCCCGATCGACAAACTCAGCTCGAAAGACCAAACCTTCATCAAGCAGTTCCAGCAGAAAGCCGGGCTGGCCGCGCTGCCGGTTCCCAGCATGCCCACCATCACCGAGTTTGATACGCAGAATGCGACCAACATCTCGGGCACCGGCCGCACTACGACGCGTTGGGAGAAGCTGGACAGTCAGAACATTCGCTTGCAGCTGGCCGCCGATCCAGTCCGCCGCGGGTTGGAACTGAGCCAGGCGGGCGTCGGTTTTCCGCAAGCCAGCGATCAGGAAAAGCTCAGCTCTCTTATCGCGCTCGGTGGCCCGGACAATTGGATGCTGGCCTCGATCGGCGAGAACGCCAGTCGCCCGACGCGACTGATGTGGGTCGCGCTGGCCAAAGAGAGCGTGAAGAAGATTCAGATGCTGCCGGCCGGTGAGATGCTGATCGACTACCACGCCGCTTCGCGTCAAATGTTGACCTATAGCAAACGCAAGCTGGAAGAAGGTTCGCGCGAAGAACATCCCGTGCTGACCGTTTGGCAAGCTGACCCGAGCACCGAAGAGCCCAAAGCGGTCGTCTCCTGGAATGCGCGGTTGCCGAGTGACAATGCGTGGTACATGTCCGCGCCGTGGGCCCGGTTTGCCTCCAGTTCCCTGATCGTCCAGCGGAGCGACGGCCGGCGCATCCTGGCGTGGGACGTCGTCGGCCGACGGCTGGCGTGGACGACGCCGCAGGATTCTTTCTCGCCGCCGCGCCCAGCCCTGACGGCGGGCTGCCGCTACCTGCTGCTGCCGGAGGAATCGGGGCTGCGGATCATCGACACGGCCACCGGCGCGCAAGTGGCCCACGTGCCGATGAATGGCTGTTCCGGCGTGGCCGCGCATGCCGACGGCCGCTTGATCGCCGCAGCCAACGAGCGGCAAATTCTGTTGATCGACCTGACGGGGGAACAAGCGACGCGCAGCGTCGTGCCCCGCTCCGTCGGCTCGCATGACAAGATGAACTTCAGCTGGGTGCGCGACGATTTGCTCTGCTTCGATCAGGGCATTCGCGGTTACGTGCTGTTCAGTCTCGGCCTGGAACTGCCGATCTGGACCTACACCTTCGATACCGGCGCCTACTGGTCGTTCGATCGCGGCAGCGACCGTCAGCGGAGCATTGTCGACGACCATCTGGTCTACGCCGCCACCTTCACACTGAAAGACAAGAAGGGGCTGGCCGTCGGGGCGGTCGCGCTGCCCGGGGAAAAAGCCGAAGCGGCCATTGCGGCTGTGCGCCGCGAAGATTTTTACGCCGTTGGCCCGGGTTCCAAGTTCCGCCTGGAAGTAGTCGCCATGGATCACTCCAGTGAGATTCGCCGGGCGCTCGAGAAGGCGATCGCCGACAACGGCTGGGTCTACGACGAATCGGCCACCAACGTGCTGAAAGCGGAATACAAGCGAGGCGAGCCGCGCGAGGTTCGGTACGAACTAACCACCGCACGGACCGGCGACCGGCAAGTGCAATCGGCGACCATCGTACCTTATATCGCCACGCTCAAGTTGATGATCGGCGAGCACGAAGCCTGGCAGACGATGTCGATTTCCGGTCCGCCACCCATCGTTTCGATGAAAGAG
>JBQCJB010000202.1:0-2413 GCA_051953155.1 Aureliella sp.
TCCTTCCCGAGCCCTTCTGGAAAGATCGGACCGCTGGGCAGTTTGTCGAGCGCCTGGCGAATGATCTTGACGCTCTCGACCATCTCGAGCATGCGCACGTGGAAGCGCGCGAAACAGTCGCCGGCGCTGGCGCAAATGACATCGAAGTCGAACTGGTCGTAGGCCAGATAGGGCTCGTCGCGTCGCAAGTCTCGCTCGACGCCGCTGGCGCGGGCGATCGGGCCGGTAGCGCCTGTGTTGATCGCTTCTTCGCGGCTGAGCAAACCCACGCCCTGAGTCCGCTCGATGAAAATGCGGTTCTTCAGCACCAGGCGATTGACGTCCGCCATCATCTTCGGGAATCCGTCGATGAAGGCGCGCACTTTGGCCAGCCATTCGTCGGTCACGTCATACAGCAACCCGCCGACGCGGGTGAAGCTGGTATGAAATCGCTGGCCGGAGACTTCCTCGCACAAGTCGTAGATCCGCTCGCGCTCGTTGAACATGTACATGAAGGCCGAGATGCCCCCCAGGTCCAGGATGCAGGCACCTACGCACAGCAAGTGATCGTGGATCCGCATCAGTTCGGCCAACAGCGTTCGCAGAACCTTGGTCCGCGGCGTCAGTTCGATGTCCAGCAGTTTCTCGCACGCATGGTGCCAGGCGATTTCGTTGGCCAGCGGCGAAATGTAATTCATGCGGTCGACGATCGTCACGTACTGGTTGAAGTCCAGCACTTCGCCCAGCTTTTCAAAACCGCTGTGCAAGAAACCGATGTCGGGTACCGCATCGACGACCGTCTCGCCATCGAGCGTCAGCACCAACCGCAGCGTCGTGTGGGTGGCCGGGTGCTGCGGGCCGAAGTTCAGCGTCCACAACCCTTCGCGTTGCCGCACGTCCTCGCCGGCCGGTTCCATCAATTCAAGTGGCATGATTGTGCTTAACTCTCCGCCCGAGTGATGACAGGGAAATTGTGCCGCTCGCCGCGTCCCTTGACCGGGTAATCCTTGCGGAGCGGAAATGCCGTGTACTCCTGCGGCAACAGCAGCCGCCGGAAATCGGGATGGCCGGTGAAAACGACGCCGTACATGTCGTAGACTTCGCGCTCCAGCCAATCGGCCGCGTTCCACAGTCCATAGACCGACGGCAGGCTCGGCTCTGGATCGTTGACGTGCGTGTTGACTTCCAAGCGTGCGCCGCTGGCGGTATTCAGCAGCAGATAGACGACGCGGTAGCGGTCGGTCGCTCCCTCGTACTCGAGCAGATCGACCGCCGTAACGTCGACCAGCATGTCCATGCCTGCGGCCGTCTTCAGCCGCTCCATCACCGGTAGCAGGCTGGCAGCCGGCACGACCAACCGCAGATCGCCGCGAAACTCCGACCAGCTCAAGGCGGCCGTCACCGAGCGCAACAGCTCTTCCAACTCTTGTTGAAGCGGATTCATTATCGAAGGCCCCTCTCTGGGGACAAAAGCAAATGCAGGGCGTGGCTAGTGTTTCGGGTTGTACTCGATGTCGTAGAGCTTCAGCGGCACGCGCTCGCGCATCCGCTGCAGTTCGCTGCGATCGAAACGCACCGGTCCTTCGGGTTCGCTGCGCTGGTAGAACTCGTCGGCCGTCAGCGTGCCGGTCTGGCGGATCTTCTCTTGGATGTCGAGGATCGAACGGATCAGCTGCTCAGGACGCGGCGGGCAGCCGGGGATGTACACATCGACCGGGATGAAGCGGTCGATGCCCTGTACGACCGAGTAGGTGTCGAAGACCCCGCCGCTGCAAGCGCAGGCTCCCATCGAGATGCACCACTTCGGCTCGGGCATCTGCAGCCAAATCCGCTGCAGCACGGGCAACATCTTCATCACGACCCGTCCGGCGACAATCATCAAATCGCACTGCCGCGGACTGAAGCGCATGACCTCGCTACCGAAGCGCGATACGTCGTGCCGGCTGGCCGAAGTACTCATCAGCTCGATGCCGCAACAGGCGGTCGCAAACGGCATAGGCCACAAACTGTTCGAGCGGGCCCAGTTGGCCGCCGCATCGATCGTGGTCCAGATCACCCCTTCGCCGAGGGAACTTACATTTTCTCGCGATGTCGCAGTCGCCATTGAAAGACACCACTTCGCCAAGCCACGACGTAGGCCAGCGCCAAAGTGCCGAGCAGAAGCGCCATGACGCCCAGTACAACCGGACGGAAGGCGACGGGCAAACCGTTCTCAGCTCGCAGAGCCACCGCGTACGGCAGTACCAGCAGCAGCTCGACGTCAAAAACCAAAAATAAAATGGCCAGAAGGTAGAACTGCACGTCCAGCGGCTTGCGGGCATCGTCCACCGGATCCATGCCCGACTCGTACGGCATGTCCTTGACAACGGTCTTTTTGCGCGGTGCGACAATATGCGGCAGCAGCAGGCTCACCGCCGCAAACCCAATCACCGCA
>JBQCJB010000203.1:0-5042 GCA_051953155.1 Aureliella sp.
CCAAGCAGATGGCGGCTTCCACCGGGCTGCCGACAGCCAGGCATCCCAGAAAGGCCAGCGTCACCAGCCCGCGCGAGAGCGACAGCAGCGCAGCTCGGCCATATCGCAGGCCCCATAACCGCGTCGCCAGATCGGTTAGCCGACCGCCGACCAGCAAGCCCGCAATCCCCGCTCCGAGCGACAGGCTCTGCATCCAGCCCTGAGTCTGCTGCGAGACATGGTGGACGTCGCTCAAATAGCGCGGCAGCAACGTCACCAAAAACGCCCAGCCAAAATTCGAGGCGAATTGCACATACGACATCAACCACAAACTGCCGCTAGTCAGCAGCGCGCGCATCGGCAATGTGCCCGGCGAACCGCGACGAGCGGCGCGCATGGGCTGCGATCTGTCTGTGGGCGAGCTCTCTGGCGGCGCTGCTTCGTGCAGAGACGCTCCGTGTAAAGACTTCTCTGGCAGCGAGTCAGGTGTGGGACTGCTGGCCAGACGCATGTCGGGCTGGCTGACAATCGGCGGCTCGCCGGTGGCAAGGGGCAGGGCGGAGACTTGCGCGACCGGTTCTCCTTCGCGAATGATCGCCAGTTCACGCTCGGTCACCAGGGGATGATCGCGAGGGGAATCGCGATACAGCCACACGAAGAGGATCGAAACCAGAATGCCGAAGCCGCCGTACAGAAACATCACCGGTCGCCAACTGGACGCTGCCGGTTCGACATCGGCCGCCAGCGCCAGACTCGATTGGCCATAGGTCCACCAGAGCATCAGTTCGATCGTCAGCACCGGCGCTAACGCTCCTCCAAGTCGGCCGCCTACCGAGACGATACCGCTGGCCAATCCGCGGTGCGGCGCTGGCACCCACCGCCGCACGATCCCCGCGCAGACCCGATAAGCGCCCGCTTCAAAAAGCCCGCAGGCCAAGCGCAGGACCAACAACGACGCGACACCGGCGGCCAATCCCAACAGAGCGGTGCTGAGCGACCAGAGCGCCACGTAGCTGGCCAGCACCCACCGCGCGCCGAAGCGATCCCCCAACCAACCGGCCGGCAGCTGCGCCAGCGCATAGGTCCAGAAGAACGCGCTGAGAATCCACTTGAGTTTGTCGCTGCTGAGTCCGAGATCGCGCTCGACCGATTCGCTGGCCGTGCTCAAACAGATGCGATCCAAATACAACAGCACCGCCACTGTCATCGCCAGCAGGACCATCCAGTAGCGAATGCGGTAGTCTTTGGACTGCGCCAGGCCGGTCGGCCCAAGCGAACGCGTATGGTCGGAGTCCGCTTGCATGGGCGCGTTCCTGGTGAGGCGTTGAGGTGGGATCGGCGGGTGCCACCACTTTACCTGCGACGTCGGCGACAAACCAGACGCATCACGGATCGAACACCAGCAGCCCGTTGCCTTGATAGCGCGGTTGATAACTGCGCAGCTGCGACCAGCTTTGCACGTCCACTCCGGGAATGTAGCGAAAGGCGGAGATAGCCCAGGCTCGCCCAGTGACCGAGGGCGCGGTCGTCAAGTCCGACAGGCGAATGGCCAGCTCAGCCGTCCAACTGCGCTGTGCAGTATCGACAGCCACATACCACCGAGGATTCCATTGGCTGGCACCGCAACAGCGATCGAACGTATGCCCCGCATCGTTGACCGCCAACTCGCAGCCGCTGGTGTAATCGCGATCGGTATCCAGCAATAACTGCACGTGATCGGTGGCCTCGAGTGCCATATCGTATTTTCGCAGTTCGCGCGGTTTGGAATCATTCGACCGGCTTTCCAGGATCGGACAGTCCAGCAGCACATACAAATATTCGTCGTCGTACGCGAAGCGCGCGGTCGAAGCAGCCAGCTTCGACTGAGGATCGAATGGGCTGGTCAGCGCGATCGGCAAGGCTCGCTGCCAGAGCGGTTCGTCGCCGCGTCCATCCAGTTGTGGGCGCTCCGGCGTGAACTGGGCTCGAGCTGTCCAGTTCGAGAGGGTGCGTCGGCCACTGGCCAGCGCCAACTCTTGCTCGGCCACTTGAGGCCAACCGGCTAGCGGCGGGCCGGCGGCGATCATTTGCAGCGCAGTCGGATCGGGAACCGGCTCGCCGGCCAATTCGGCCAGCCCGCGGCGGTGCGCAAAGTGAGCCAGTTGGATATCCGGGCGTCGAGCCAAGGCCAGATCGCGTTCGCACAGTTCGCCATAATCCCGCACCGCGCGGCGCAGGGCTGCCAGCCGCAGCGCCACCGACTGGTCGGCTCCGTCCGCACCGGCCGCAGGTTGCTCGGCGCTGGCTGTCACGACTTGCGAGCGACCGTTGGCTGGCTGGACGTTAGTGGCTGCCGCCAGTGGACTGGCTGGGCCGGCTGCTTGGAGCGCCATTTCGTTTTCGAAGGGAGTTTGCTGGAGGCCTGTGGTCAGGCTGGCAATCGGCACACTCGCGCTCGCAGTCTGGATCGACTCGCGCGACCGCGCATGCTCGCGCTCGCTGCGCAGCGAAATCTCCCAAGCCACGCGTTCGTTGCTGGCTCCCGCCTTCAGTCGCTCCAGAGCGCTCCAGCGCCCGGTGTCGGACTGCGCCCCTTGGGCCACGGCTCTTTCCAAAACCGCTTGCCAGCGATCCCAGCGGCCGGAGCGAAAGCTCGATTCGGCCAGCTGCACCAAGGCCATGCCGGTCTCGTGCCGAGGCGTCTGGTCGACGATCAAATCGAGCTTCTTCAACCAGGTCTCGAGGTCGACTTCCGCCGTACCGTCCTGGCTCTCCAGCGCCTGCCAGGCTTTCTCGCGATGCACGCGTCCCATGACGAGTTGGAAATTGCCGACCTTCGACAGATCGACCGGGCGAGTGGCAGCGGCCTGGCGATCGACGCCGTGGAACAGCGCCGTGCGCATGGCGAGCGAAGCCGAGTTCAGTTGCAAGCAGCGGAGGGGCGCGTTGGTCGACACGCCAGGTGCGAGCCCTACGACCGGCGCCAGCGCGTCGATGGCCGACAATCCCGAGTCGCCCAGCATCCGATCGCAAGTGATCGTAAAGTCTGCCTGGTTGAGCGGGCTGCGGGCGAACAGTTTGGCGACTTGCCAAGGGGGCAGACGGAGTTCGTTCTCCAGCCAGGCGGTGTCGGCGTCCTGGCGCGCGGCCATGTCGATCGCTCGCACCACCGCTTCCGTCAATTGGCTGCTGTCGCGCGATAGCCAGTCGTCGACCAGGACCACAGCGGGCCGCCCGCTGCGCAGCTGGACCGCCAGTTCCTCGGTCATGTCCAGCGCTCCGGGATACTCGGCGTATTCCATGGCCAGGCGACGCTGGTCGCGAACACGCGCATCGTCTAGCGGGTGCTTGGATGTTTGCAGAGCGCTGACCAGCCCGGCTTGTGTGCCGGCCGCGGCCAGCATAGACGGGGTGTCGGGTTGGAAATCGACGGCGTCTTCATTGTTTTCGCGGTGCACCACGGCCAGCGAGGTCGCTTGCCGCGACTGCCAGGTCGCCTCGGCCAATGCGGGCCACGAGACGGCGCCCGGCACGCTGGCGAAGGCTTGCATGCCTAAACGCTCGACCGGCTGACGCTGAATAAACCAGCTCTTGCCGCCATCGCGCGTGGCGAGAATCGAACCGCAGTCGGTGACGGCCCAGCCGCGGTGCAGATCGAAAAAGTGAATCGCGTTGATCGGCCACGACTGATCGCTCGGCTGGACCTGCCAGGTGTTGCCGTAGTCCTCGCTATGAAAGAGCACGCTGCCCGGAAAACCAGCGGCCCAGACATGCCGGTCGATGCTAGTCAAACAGCGAAACTGACAAGCGGCTCGAGCTTGCGGCGAGAGCGGCAGCGCAGCGTCGCTCCATTGCGACGCGTCGCGACTGACGGCCAGCGTGCCACCACTGCCGGCGGCGATCCATTGTGAACCGGTATGCAGTAGCGCCGAAATGGGCAACGTGGGCGAAGCCAGTTGGCCGAGCGGATGATCGGGTCGCGCAGGGAGCGTGGAACTCCGGCCAGCCCGATCGACACCCAACTGCAGTCCGCCGGCTTGGCGGGCCACGCATTGAAGATGCCCCAGCGGCGATGCGACGCCTTGCCAGGAGCGCCCGTAATCGTGGCTCTCGACGACCGCGCTGGCGTGTTGCGGCGACCAGTCACCCCAGGCGGTCAGCACGCCTCGCTGACCAACTGCCAAGCCTGTCAGTCGCGGCAGCGAACCGTCGTTGACCTTCCGCCAAGAGTCGCCTCCATCGTCGGTCGCCAAGACAATTCCGAGGCTTGTCCGCGACAGCGGCTGGACGTTGCCCCCGACGATGAAGCCCTGACGCTCGCTGATGAAAGCTATTGCGTATAAGTTCAGCGTCGTCTGCGGTGGAATCTGAGTCCACGTGCGGCCGCCGTTGGGGCTGGCCAGAATCAGACCACGATCGCCGACGGCGAAGATGCGATCCGCCGTGGCGCTGGCCACGCTGCGCAGACTGGCGTCGCCGCTGCCGGCTGCGATGCGCGGGTCGTACTGCCACAGCGGGACGCTTTCGCGCGGCGCTTGCTTGCTGCGTTCGATCGCGCCTTTGACCCACGACAGATTCTGGGCCTGCGCGGCGGCAGCCCCGAAGGCTAAGCCGACTACCCACGCCAGCCCAAATGCCCAGGCTAGCCGCGGCACCCGGGCCCGCCGAAGCATGCAGGCCAGCCGAAGCATGCAGGCCAGCCGAAGCATCCAGGCCAACCCGGGCATCGGAGCGAACCTGAGCATGCAGCTCGACCAGGTGGCCCATGCGGCCTGCACCTGCGCGGCGAACTCGAGTCGAATCATCGCTTTCCCTATCCTTGGGCAGCCTGTCACGCTGTGTCAGACCATGTCTCGCTCGGGGCCTGCAGCCACTGGCGACCGCGCAGCTCCAACCTCAGTGCTGCGAGCGCGAAGAATGTTAGCAACTCTGCGGAGTGGTGTGCTACAGCAGTTTTATTTGCCGGTCGCGTTTGGCGGCGGAACGTCCCATCTCTATAGAGTGCTTCGTGGGACGGGCTGCTATGATAGCTCTTTGCTTATTGAGGAAGTGCAACGTTGGTGTCGATGCTCAAACAGTTGGAT
>JBQCJB010000204.1:0-4271 GCA_051953155.1 Aureliella sp.
GCGAGCTCGATTGGGATGATTCGGCCGCTGCGATCGACCAGTTCGAAGGCGGTCGGTTCTGCTGGATCAACTACCGGATTTACCAGGCGGATAAACCTCAGTTCAGAAGTTTTGTTAATCATTTCTTTTGCAATCAAGGCGGTCTAGGGTAGTCTTTTAGTAAGGAGACATCGTCATGAAAATCGTCGCATACTACCGAGTATCAACCGATCGCCAGGGGCGCAGTGGCCTGGGCCTTGAAGCACAGCGGCTAGCGGTCCAACAGCTGGCCGCAAGCCGAAGTGCAACAATTGTTGCCGAGTTCACGGAGGTAGAGTCTGGTCGGAAAAACGATCGCCCGCAACTAGCGAGTGCCCTAAAAGCATGCAAAGCGGGAGGATTTACCCTCGTCGTGGCTAAATTAGACCGCCTAGCTCGCAATGTCCTCTTCACCGCGACGTTGATGGAGTCTGGTATCGAGTTTGTTGCATGCGATCTGCCTACCGCCAATCGTTTGACGATCCACATACTCGCTGCCGTGGCCGAAGAAGAGGCCCGCATGATAAGTCGCCGAACCAAAGATGCTCTGGCCGCCGCCAAGGCCAGGGGAGTGCTGCTGGGTTCAGCACGCCCCGGCCATTGGGAAGGGCGGGAACACTTGCGCGGGCGCGGCCGCAAGACTGCGTCAGAAGTATCGGCCACGCTGGTCGCACAAATGCGACAATTGCGTGCCGCAGGCAAGACTTTTCAAGCGATCGCTGACCTCCTCAACGCCCAGGGACACACGACAGCCGATGGCAAGTCGTGGTCCAAGTCACTGATTCATCGCTTCCTCAACCGACCAGAGCCGGCGGTTGCCTAACCTTAGAGGCTCAGCTTCTTCAAGGCTTGTTCTTTCGCCTCGCGCTTCTTGCGGGCGATGATCGATCGAGCCTCTCCCACTGTGCATTTGTGCGTGCGTGCATACTCTTCTGCCTCGGCCCACGCTCGCTTCGGCCCCTTGCCCTGCGGACCTGGTTTTTTCTGCTCTCTGGACCTCGATTCGGCCCGCGCGGCGACTGCTGGAGCCGCGTGCACCTCGCCGCCGGGGCGCGCATCGGCAATCCCAGACTTGACTGCTTCGAGCAACTCGCCCAGCGTGTCGCATGTCACCGGTATGCCCTGCACACTGAACTGGTACGGCATTCTGACCTCCGAAATGGGGTGCGAAACAGGTTTCGACGAGAAATTATAGGCCAGATCGTCGCGTCAAGCCGCCAAAACTTCTAAAAAACTAGCCGATGCCTAGTTTTCATGACCAAAACTTGCGGATTGGCACTCTTAGTCTTGTAGCAGGACTCTTTGTCCGCACTGACTAGAGTGACACCATGCCGAACACCGAGCTCGTACCAGCCGACGACCCCAACCGATGTACCGGGAGCATTCCATCGGGACAATGCACGTCACGGTCTCTGCCTGGGACAGACAAATGTGCGGCGCACGGCGGGACGCGGGCATCCAATTCTTACCAGCGGCGACAATATCTGATCACCGAGGCGCGGGCACAGCAGCGTGTGGATGAACTAGCCTCGCACGAAGCCATCTACAGCCTGCGCGACGAGATTGCGATCACGAGGCTGCTCGTGCAAGAGCAACTCGACAAGCGTGATGCCGAAGCGATGCTCGCGGTCCCTGCCCTGGTGCAGCTCTTCACTGTCCTTGAGAAGCTCATCAAGACCTCGTCGAACATCGAGGTCAAGCTCGGCAACATGTTGAGCAAAGACACGTTGATGCGGGTCGCATCGCAGATCATTGAGATCATCAACGACGAGCTCAAGGACCTCCCCGATTACGAAGAGCGAGTCGACCAAATCACGATGCGGATCGCCGCAGAGGTCAGTGCGTCGAAGAACCAAGATCCAGACAACGAACAAGAATAGCACCGGCTGCAACCAATTTACGAAGGTGATCAGCATGAAGAAGTTTCTCGCATCGCACTGGCCGACCATCGCCCTCAACGGAGTGATGATCGCGGCCGGCGTCGGCGTCTATCTACAGAACAACGAGATCGTCGCGCAGAACCCTGACGCTGTCGCACTGATCGGCTCGATCGTCGCAGCGCTCAACGTCATCTTGCGATTGTTTGGCATGCCGGTACCTCAGCCGCCCGCCAAGCAATAGTCCAGCAACACATCCCCAAACGAACACAGACAGCCGGGTGCCTAACTGCCCCGGCTGTTTGCATGTCGGAGCCAAGAAACACGCCATGAAACACTTCGCTAATGTTGCGTCGGTGATGCTGGTAGCAGTCATCGCCTTGTCCCTCTTCAGTGCAGCCAAAGTCTACGAACGAAAGACACTCGCCTCGCAGGATGGCATCGAGTACAACTCGGTGAACGTTGTTGACCACCTCGCTGTCATGCAGCAGGCGGCTCCTCAGGCTGTTCCCGAAGGCGTTGCCAAGATCGAGATCAAGTCGCCCGAGCATGCTCCTGTCGGCACGCTCGTCGAGATCGACGCATCAAGCTCGATCGCTCAAAGCATCAAGTGGCACATTTCGCCCGCCGACCAGTGGCGGGTTGTAGACGACGGCCGCAAAGTCTATGTCACCAGCGGACAGCCACAGGATCTGACCATCACCGTCGCTGCAGCGCTCGACGGCACCGTCGACTTGAAGGTTCTCAATCTCACGTTCGAAAGGCCTGCCCCGGCGCCCACGCCCGAGCCTGTCAAACCGCTCTCAGCATTCGCCAAAGAGCTGATTGACCATGTGGCCCATGTGCCGGAGTCGGAAGCGAAACGGACGAAGCTGGTGGCCCTGGCGAGCAACTTCGAGACTGTCGCCAACCTCATCTCCACTAACATCCTGAAGTCGCCAGAAGACGTTATCGCTGCAACAGCCAAGTTGAACAAGGAAACCATCGGCAGCGACGAAGCCGCGTGGCAGTTTGTGAAATCGGCGATTCAGGCCGAGCTCAACAAGCGCGCTGAAGCTGGCACTCTCAGGGACATGAAACAGCACGAAGATGCCTGGCGAGAGATCGCTATCATCCTCAAACACGCATCTCCGGTGTAACCATGCTCAACCGCCGAAAGTTTATCGCAGCGGCTGCTGCTCTCTCCCTCTCCGCAGCCGAGCTGCGATCAGCCCTCGGCGGCGATCGAGTGATTGACGGCGGCTGGGTCCCGGTGGAGGGCATGCGTGAGTCGTTCATCCGCCGACATGTAAAGCCGCTGGTCTCACATCACGATCGACACATCCGTGGCGACGGCCAGGGCAAGGTAGTTCGACTCTGGAAGGTGTGGGAGCGGGCCGCAGGCAGCGAGTTCGAACCCCATCGACAAGATATCGGCGACTGCAGCGGTCAGGCCGGGGCGCTCGGCATCGAACATGACGACGCGCTACAAGTCCTCCGCAATGGAGGCGTTTGGGCCGGCAAGCAAAGCACCGAAGTGCCGTACATTGCCGGCCGTATCGAGATCGGCGAGCCCAAAGTCAGGGAATCAGGCGGCAGACAGGGACGCGAAGGCGTGCCCGTAGCCTGGATGGTTGAGGCGATGGAGAAGTTCGGGTCGCTGCCTCGCAGAAAGTACCCGGGCTTCGACGTATCGACGTACAACCCCAAGCTCGCATATCTCATGTCCCAGGTAGGCACCGAGGGGTTGCCGCGTGAGATCGAAGCGCTTGCCATCAAGCACAAACTGAAAGCCGTGAACCTTGACCGAGGATGGCCGCAGGCCTGCGACCTCGTCGACAGTGGCTACCCGGTCATCGTCGGTTCCAGCATCGGATACTTCAATCACACCGACCGCGACGGCTTTCTTCAAGCCGGCCCGATCTGGATGCACGCGATGCTCCTGTGCGGCATCGACACCAAGAGTCGTCGTCAGGGCGGCTGCCTCGCGCAGAGCTGGGGCTACAACTGGCTCGAAGGCCGGGTCTACCAACACAAGTACGGCTGCATCCCTGGCGGATTCTGGGCGGACGCTCGCAACATTCACCGCGCGATCATGCAGGGCGACAGCTACGCCCTCATCGAGTACGACGGCATCAAGAAGAAAAGGCTCGACTACCTCCTATGAACGCTACCCGCGAGAAACTCGACACGCGAGATCTTCTGATCGGCATCCTTATCGTCGCCGCGCTGGCCGCGGCATGTGCGCTCGCAGCCCCTTGCAAGCGCAAACCAGCACCCTGCATGCAGGCGCCGGCGGGCATCGTCGTGCCGCATCCCGACATCGAGAAAGCTGGCCACGCGATGGACCACTACATGGTGGTCTTCAGCGCAAAGTGGTGCGGCCCATGTCAAGCG
>JBQCJB010000205.1:0-10415 GCA_051953155.1 Aureliella sp.
TGCGGCGAGCAGAGCGGAGGGAAGCGAACTGAAGAAGGTCCTTGCAAGCATGTCAAGCGTCCGGAAAAAGGCCTGGGGTCGAGACTACCACGCGACGGCGCAAACCGCTGTATCACCAGCAGTTTATGAACCGTTATATTATGAGTGTTGCTTGCCTGTCTGGCCACCTGCAGTGGCTCAGGCGGCCGAGCGACGTGGATCCATGCAATTCACGTTTAACGGATTTTACCAACTCGAGGACTGCGATGCGCAGCACCCTATCGGCCATCTGCCTGATCATTTGGAGCTGCTGCGCCTACTCGAACGCGACCGCCGCGCCACCAGGTACCGACCAGCCCCTCAGCGGAGTTCCCCAGGGAACGACTGCCAGCGATCGCCAAATCCAGCAGTGGATCAGCCAGCTGGCAGCATCGGAATACGCCCTTCGTCGCGGCGCATTCATGAATCTCTGGGAACAGGGTTCCAAGGCGCTTCCGGCCGTGCGCGGTGCGGCCGGCGACAGCGATCAACAAATCGCGGCGACCGCGCGCGTCCTCGAACTGTTGCTGAAACTCGAGATCAGTCCTCGGGATAACGCAGAACTGGCCGAACTGCTGCAGATGTCGCGCGTCGCTTTGCACCGGGCGATCATGTCGCTGAGCGAGAAAGGGCATTGGCGGCTGGCAACCGAGTTGCTGCGCAGCAACCAGGCGATGTTGGACGCATACCGCAAGAGCGGACGCAGCGAATGGCTGTGCATGGTCGTCCAATCGGCTTATGAGTCAGGGGACGCTTCCAAGGCATGGCCGATCGTCCAGCAATTGCTCAGCCCGATCCAGTGCCAGTGGATCGCAGCCCAGGCCAAGCTGGATACTCCCGAAGTGAATCTTCAAGGCGATACCGACGCCCGAGCCCTGGGGCTGCTCTTTCGTGGCGAGTTCGACCAGGCGTGGGCGCTCGGCCCCAGCGCGTCGGTCCAGCAGCGAATCATCTTTCTTTCCGGGCGTTGGGACTGGCTGGAAAGCCCTACGATGCGCGCCTTGTTTGAAGGCGCTGACAACAAATCGCGCGAGGGCCGCGCGCGCCTGGCCGCCTATGCGTACCTGGCAGGCGACGTTGAGCGCAGCGACAAGCTCATTGGCCCAGTCGTTGAAGAGCTCGGTAATGGCCTAGCGGCCGAGAACGCAGACAGCCCTGCACCGCCTGACCCGGCCGACGCTCTGCAGCGCGGTTTCGTGGAAGAAGAGATGCTCGAACGGCGCCGACAGCAACTGACAACCGCGCTGATGATTTGCGGCGAAGGCGAGCTGGCCAGCAACCTCATTCCCAAAGACAAGGAGCGCGAAAATCTATTCTATTTCGCTGTGCGGCTCCAGTACGCCCGCGGGCTGGCCGCCTTCGGCTTGAGTACCGACTTGCGAGACTATGACGCGTGGCTCGACAAAACGCTAACCGAGCTTGCGCCGACTCTCGAAAAGGCGACGCCCGGCCGCGGAATGGACGACTTCCAACAACTGTGCGAGCTCTCTTCATTCTTGATTACGTTGGGCAAAACTGACGAGGGTATGCGGCTGTATGGAAAACTGATGGACATCACCCAACGGGCGCCGCAACCTTATCGCGATCAAACGTGGAGCTACCTGGCGGTGCAAGGGCGTCAGAGCCAGTTCCGGCCGCATCTGGTACGCTTGCTCGATCAGCGCGACGCTGATTTTTCGCCCGAGATTCGACGCCGCTATTTCACCGCTCTCTATCCCGACTGGAGCAGCATTGCGACGTCGCTGTGGAAGACAGCCCCGCCAGAGTTAGTCCAACAACCGGCGGAAACTCGAGCCATGTCCGAAGCGGGCGCGACAAATGGAGCCAGGAAACAGGAGCGGCGCTGGGCTCTGATGGAACGGCTGTGGAGATTCGATCGAGAGTTGATCGCCGAGCATCCTTCCGAGCCGCTGGTGGAGAGCTGGCTCAAGAACGCGCTTCGCGACGCATCGCAAATGGACGATACGGCACCGACCGGCGCGACGCAGGCCATCGCCGATATCGCACTCAGGCTCGGTTTGCGGTCTTTGGCGCTCAGCTTGGCCAAGTCGGGCACTAGCCGCTCGGCGCTGGCCGATGTGGCGGAAATTTACATGCGCGAGAAATCGTTCGAGAACGCTAACGTCCTGTGGGAGGCGGCCATCAGCAGCGATCCGTGGCGACACGACTGGATACTCCAGAGCATCGAAGCCTCGACGATGCTCGGGGAACAGGAGAAGGCCCAGGCGCTGGAGAGTTCGCGTTGGCTGCGGCCACTGGCGGTCGACCGCGCGGGCGCGACGTACTGGACCATCGCCGTCAACTTGCAGGAAAGTGGCCAACTGGCCAAGGCTCGCGACTATGCTTACGCCGCCTTTGCCCAGCAGGACTTCGAGGACTCGCCCTTTTTGACGACTGCGCGGACATACGCTGAGATCTTGCAGGAGCTCGAGGAGTATGACCGGTGCGCGGACGTCCACCGGGCTTCGAACCTCATGCTGCTGTCGGAGGCCAGCTTCGGTTATCCGCTGTCAGCCTTGCAGCATTTCGTCTCGGAAGAGTTCATGGCCCGAGCCTTGGCCGATCTGGAAGCTGGCAACGTCGACTCGGCACTCGACCGCATCCGCCGCTTCGAACTGCTGCGCCCCAGCGGCATCGAGATCTGCGAGCACGCCTACCCGCGGCTGGTCCAACGTGGGCGACAAGATGCGGCCGACCAGTTGCTCCAGCGCTGCAGCGACCGGATGCTCAAGCACCTCGACCAATGGCCGCGCGACGCGGGCTCGCACAACAACCTGGCGTGGATGTACGCCCGCTGCAACCAGCGGCTCGACGAAGCTCTGCATCACGCTCAGCTGGCCGTCGAACTGTCCGAAAACGCCCCGACCTATATCGACACTCTGGCGGAAACTCACTTCCGGCTGGGCCACATAGACGAAGCCGAGCGTCTGGCCGAAAAGTGTGCGGCGCTCGACCCGCGGCACGAGCACTATCAGAAGCAGCTCCACCGGTTCCGCCAAGCAGTCCGCACGCCGCAGAAAGCGCGGAGGAGTAAGGCGTAAGGCGTAAGGCGTAAGGAGTAAGGAGTAAGGGATTTGAGAGGACAGACAGCCGAGACGGCTGTCCTACGGGCCCTATCGCCCCGCTTCGAGGGAGAGAGGGCCGGGAGGTCAACGGCGTCCGCTTCCAATCAGCGCACGGTTGGATACCAGCAGCAGGTTTCGTTGCGTGCTTACTTCAACGCGATCGTCTGCTGTAGCGGCCGAAGGACGTTCTCGATCAAGTGGTTATCGACCATATCGGTGCAGATGTTGGCCAAGCGGCGCATCTCGTCCACGAAGTTCTCGCCTTGCCGAAGGCTGTCGACCCGACGCACCAACAAGTAAACGCTCAGTTGTTCCTCGGCAAACTCGCCGCTGCGGACTTGATAGGGATTGGTGCGGGTCTCGAACGCCAGCCGGCACTGGGTGTGGCAGTCTTCATCGAGAGCCAGCTGGATTGAGGGCTCGTAACCCAGGATGGACGTTCCGGGTATGTCCAACAGTTTCTCATGCGCCGGGATCAAACCGAGTGCTTCAGCCAGCAGATCGTTTTGATTACCGCGATAGTTATAATCGAACCCCATCGTCACGTTCAGCGATTCGCAGTCGAGGTGGCTGATCGACAGCGAGAAGGGGATGAGATCGAGAATGGAGCAGTGCTGGTCGATCGCCTCGGCAAAGGTGGCCGGATTCATCGCGCAGCTGCTCAACCGACGCGGCTCGATCGATACCCAGCGTTGACCGCCGGCTTCTTTTTCTTCCTCCAGACAATATTCGCTCCGCTCCCGGGCGTAAAAATTGCGCAGCTGCGGGTAGCGTTTTTGGACTTGTTCAAAAAAGTGCAGAACCGAATCCCTGTTTTGAGGTATGTCCATCTCCGTCGTCAGGTGCATATTCACATAAGTTTCGTCGCAGAATGCACCGTACTTATTCATCCGCAAATCCTTCCAGATTGGGTGGTTAGAGCAAATTGGCGGCATCGCTCGGCATGAGCTGGACAGCTCGCTGACGTCGGGTGCCGTTCCAAGTATATGGCCGCCTTCGCCGCAGTGTCAAAGACCCCGTTCCGGCCGTTGGCGTTCGCCCGGGCGGGCTCCGGTTCCACGTGCCGGCTCACGAGGGCGCACACCGGCGCGGGCGAAAAAATTTACCCTGCCCAAAAGCGCGCCAGCTGAGTCTAATAAAGCTCATGAGCATCACGGAACAGAATCGATTGCTGGACTCTTCAGTGGAACTGCTCGCGCCGGCTGGCGATTGGGACTGTGCCCGCGCGGCAGTCGAGAACGGCGCCGACGCCATCTACTTCGGGCTGGATGTCGGCTTCAACGCGCGAGCTCGCGCCAAGAATTTCCACGTCGACGACCTGGAGCGGTTGATGGCCATGCTCCATCGGCAGAGTGTCCGCGGGTACGTCACGCTCAATACTCTAGTCTTCACCGACGAGCTGCCCAAACTGGAGGAGCACGTGCGGCAGTTGGCAGCCGCAGGCGTCGACGCGGTCTTGGTGCAGGACCTGGGTGTAGCCCGGCTGCTGCGCGAGCTGTGCCCGGAACTGGACGTGCATGCCAGTACGCAAATGACGATCACCTCGGCCGCGGCAATCGCCATGGCCGCCGACCTGGGTGTCCGGCGAGTCGTGCTGGCCCGGGAACTGTCGCTCAAAGACATGCGAGCCATTGCCGCACAGTCAGTCCTGCCCTTGGAGGCCTTCGTGCACGGGGCTCTGTGTGTGGCCTACAGCGGTCAGTGCTTGACCAGCGAGTCCTTTGGCGGACGGAGTGCGAATCGCGGCCAGTGCGCCCAGGCCTGCCGGCTGCCGTACGAACTGGTCTGCGACGGACAGGATCGCGACCTGGGCGACATGAAGTATCTGCTCAGTCCACAAGATCTGGCCGGCTACGACTACATCCCCGAGCTGATCGACGCCGGTATCCGTTCGATGAAAATCGAGGGCCGGCTGAAAACGCCTGAATACGTCGCCAATATCTGCCAGCACTACCGGCAAGCGATCGACGCAGCCCTGGCTGGTCAGCCCAAACGCATGACCGCGGACCAACAGCGGGAAATGGAATTGAGTTTCTCGCGAGGCTTCTCCCCGGGCTGGCTGGAAGGTTGTGATCACAAGCGACTGGTGCCAGGATTATCGAGCGCCAAACGGGGCGTCACGCTCGGACGCATCGTGGGCGTTCAGGGCGACTCCTTCATCCTTGAAACAGCCGCGCCACTGGCAGTCGGCGATGGCATTGTCCTGGAGGGTGATCGATTCGCAGGCCGCGAAATCGGCGGGCGCATCTACGAGCTGGGGCAAGATCATCACAAGGTCGCTAGCGTCGCTGGCGGCCTGGTCCCGGTTTACATGCAGCGAGGATTGCTGGCCGGCAACCACGATCTGGTCGGCAAAATGGTTTGGAAGACCGACGATCCGCAGCTGGACAAGCGTTTGCGAGCGACATTTCGATCCCCCGATCCTCAGAAGCGCGTGCCGGTCCGCGTCCGCTTCGAAGTTGCCGTCGGCGCCGCCCCGCGCTTGGTCGCCTCCTGCGACGACGGAGCCGAGATCTCTGTCGTCTCGGAACATGTCGCCGAGCAGGCCCGCAAGCATCCCCTGACCCTCGACACGCTCCATCAACAGTTCTCGCGACTGGGCGGCTCGGTCTACGAACTTTCGAGCATCGAGGCCACGATCCAGGGCGATCCGATGGTCCCCTTGAGCGTGCTCGGGCAGATGCGGCGGGAGATGCTCGAGCGGTTGGACGCCGAGCGCACCGGTACAAAACCGCGAGCCTGCCGCGAAGACAAACTGGCACCGGTGCTGCTCGATCGCGTCCTTGAGCGCGAAGGCTCTCCAGAGGGCGCGGACGATCCGACGCGCGCAGCGGAGCCGGTTGGCGAAAGTGTCGACACCGAGCCGGCGCGACTGATCGTCCTGTGCCGTTCGCTGGCTCAAGTAGAACAAGCCCTGGCCAGCGGCGTAGGCGAACTGGTAGCCGATTTCCATGATCTTCGACAGTACGCCGAGGCCGTACGCTTGGCCCATCAGGCAGGCGCTCAGCTTCGCGTCGCCACTTTGCGCATCCACAAGCCGGGCGAAGACGGGCTGTTCAGCATGCTGGCCAAATCGGGTGCCGATGGCTGGCTGGTGCGCAGCCTGGCTGCGATCGATTACGCTCGACGGAAACAGATTCCATTCGTCGCCGATTTCTCTTTGAACGCGGCCAACCCGCTGACCGCGGAACAACTTATCGATTGGGGCGCCCAGCGGTTCACAGTTTCGTACGACCTTAATCGTTCGCAGCTGCTGCAGCTGGCCAGCTATGTGCCGAGCGATTGGATGGAGGTCGTCATCCATCAGCACATGCCGATGTTCCACATGGAGCACTGCGTCTTCTGCAGCACGCTCAGCCCTGGGCGCAACAAGAGCGATTGCGGCCGTCCATGCGACCGTCACGACGTCAAGCTCCGCGACCGGGTCGGCATGGAGCACGTATTGCATGCCGACATCGGCTGCCGCAATACGCTTTACAACGCTCAGGCACAAAGCGGTGCGGAGATCGTGCCGGACTTGATCGCTCTGGGCCTGACCGCGTTCCGCATCGAACTGTTGCGGGAATCATCGCTAGCCGATACGGCTCGCTTGATCGATTTGTATCGGCAGCTGCTGGCCGGTCAGCGCAGCGGTACGCAGGTTTGGCGCGAGTTGAAAGCGGACAATCGCGTGGGCGTCACGCGCGGCGCGCTCGACGGCCCGCGCAATCCGCTGGCCATTCTGTAAACGGCCAGCTCGGGCAGTTAACCCGGGGCGCCCTGTCGGATGCGATGGAACTGATCGACTTCGACGGCCTTCAGCTTTTGCAGCTCGCCGTCGGGCCAGATGATCTCGACGTCGACCGGCGCGGCCGACCGCCCCAGTCCGAACGTTACCGGCAGTTCGCTCTGACCGAGGTAGCTGCGCGTCCCGGTGATGTACCGCGTCTGAAGGCCCACAGCGGTCGTCGCCCGCACGACGGCACCGATCGCATCTCGATTGGCTCGATGCCCCTCGAGAATCAACCGCAGCCAATGATGCTTGAGATTTTGGTCATTGCGCAGCACGCGCGGCGGCCCGCCATTGGCAACCAGGATCATGTCGATGTCGCCATCGCCATCCAAGTCCCCGTATGCCGACCCACGGCCAACCATCGGCTGCAGCGCGTCGCGGCCTACGTCTTTCTCCTCTAGCGGAATCAATTCGGTCTCGTCGGTCGCTCCGGCGTTCCAAAAGACCAGCGGCTGCTGGGCGTAGTGCTGGCCACTCTGCACCTTGGCTATCTCCGGTTCCAGGTGGCCGTTGACGCAAACGATGTCCAGTCGGCCATCCAGGTCCAGATCGCTAAAAAACGTACCAAATGTCAGGCTCGAGCGCGTCACTGCGCCGAAGCCGGTCGGCATGGCTTCGTCGAGAAATGGCTGCTGGGATCCCTGCGATACGAAGAGCGATGCAGGCTCATTGGCAAAGTTACCGATCGCGACTCCCAGCAAACCATTGTTGCGGAAGTGGGCTGCGTCGATTCCCATCGCTCCGGTCGCTTCGCCGTTTCGATCGAAGGCAATACCGAGCGGCACGCCGCTCTCCTCGAACGAACCGTCTTTGTTGTTGAGGTACAAGTAATTGCGGACCGTGTCGTTGGCGACAATCAGATCCAGCCAACCGTCGCGGTTGACATCGACCGCGCTAACGCCCAGGGCCTTGCCCTCTGGCACAGATGAATTCGCGCTGCGAATGTGGAAGCCGGCTTGCTCGGACACGTCGGTGAAGCGTCCGCCCCCTTCGTTGTGGTATAGCTGCGAGAAGGTACCGGCGAAGTTGGTCGGTTGGCCGTAGGCGCGTCCCACGCCGGCCAACGTAAAACCGACCGATAGGTCCAGTTGACGCGACCAGCGAACGTAGTTGCATACGAACAAATCCAGCCGGGAATCGTTGTCGTAGTCGAACCAAACGGCACTGGTCGTCCAGTCGCGCTCTTGGCCACCGACGCCCGCCGTGCGCGTGACTTCGCGAAAACGCCCTTCGCCGTTTTGGAACAGACGATTGCCTCCCACGCTCGTGATCAGTAGGTCGGTCCAGCCGTCGTTGTCAAAGTCGCCGATTGCCGGTCCCATCGCTTGGATCCGCCCGCCCAAACCAGCTTCGTCGGTCACATCCGTAAATTGAGCGTGGCCATCGTTCTCATACAAGCAAAGGGAGCGAGGCTTGCGCACGATCGAGCGGGCCCAGGGCCACGACGCACCGCCGACCAGCAGAACATCCTGGTCGCCATCGCGGTCGTAGTCGAAGATAGCCACGCCTCCTCCCATCGTCTCCGGCAGCAGTTTCTCTCCCTCCATAGCATTGAAGTGTTGCCAGTCGATGCCGCAGCTGGCCGTAATGTCAGTCAGCGGTATTTTCGGCGTCAGTACCGTCGTCGGCCTGCGCACGTCGGGTTCTACGGAGACTGGATGCGTCTTGGTCGTCTCTTCCGGCCGCCGCGCGACCCAGGCGATGCCGACGATCGCCAAACACGCGCCCACTAGCCCGCTGCCAATCATCAACGACCTGCGGCCAGTGGCCGTAATTGTCTGGCCGGCGGAGCGTCGCTGGCCGCTTGGTTCGGGTTCCTGCAATGGCGCTGCAGGCAGCCTTCGCTTGGCTTTGTTCATCAATCCCAGTCTCTCCGTCGAGAACTCAATCCGAGTGAACATTTATCGGATTGGCGTAAATCGGTAATTCCATGCCTAGTGGCGGCGCCCCATGGATCGGGTTCGCAGCACCATCACCATCGATGCTTTGCCAATGGACTCGCCACCAGCAAGTCCAACACGGCAATTCCACAGATGGCAACGCAGCGACGACCTATCTCATGTACGCACTGAAACGACGTGTTGCTCATCGTTCAGGACGGGATGAATGGCGCGGCGAGCTCGAAAGCTCTCGGCGCGGGGGATGCAACACTTCATTCAGACGGCTCGACGTCAGAGAAAGACGACGTCATCAATGAATCAGTCCACCGCATGGGCTGGACGACAAAAGAATCTTGTTCCCTACCGGCGGTAACCATCGAGCGAGCTCGAACGGTCGAGGCCAGCTCCCGGCAGCCCGCGGGCCGCCCAATCGCTTTATCGATCGGGCTTCGCCACAGAGCGAT
Source organism: Aureliella sp. (assembly GCA_051953155.1). Taxonomy (GTDB): domain Bacteria; phylum Planctomycetota; class Planctomycetia; order Pirellulales; family Pirellulaceae; genus Aureliella. The sequence continues at coordinate 9,200 of JBQCJB010000205.1, forward strand.
TCCTGGAACGGGGCGGAAAGGATAATAGCTTTGATCGTCGGACAAGTGTTGCCGCGATCGAAGAGTGGCGTCCGGGTCAACAGTACCACAGCGCCCGGCGCGCACGAGGCAATTCCCCCGCGTCGACGCCGACCACGCGGATGCTTTCGCAGCCCCGGTCGCAATGAATGGTTCACAAACAATAACGATTGCCCAGGCCATCCAACACCACATCTTCAGCGCCGCGGCGCCAGCGCCGGACGAGCGAATGAGTGGGGTAGATGCAAATGAATTCACGGAACCTTACCTCGGATGTAGCCCCTGAGCTTGGCTTTCTGAATTATCGTACAGGCAGCCACCGCCGTGTCAACAAATGCCGCCAGAGCGAGGGGCAGGCGTTTCGATTGTAATTATCTGCGGCTCGACCAGCGATCCGAGCACGCCCCGACGCGATGGCCAGACGATTACAATAGCGACTGGCGCCCGACAAACTCCGCGTCGATTCAACAACCCTCCAGGCCCCCCAGTAGGTAAAACGATGCTCCACTCATCCTCATCGTCCCTCAACGCGTCTGCCAACACCCGGCGTTCCTTTCTCAAACGTAGTGCCGCTGTCGGCCTGACGGCTGCAACGGCGCCGATGATCATGCCGCGTTTGTTGGCGCAAGAGGCGGCCAGTGATCGACTCAACGTGGCGGCCATCGGCGTCGGGGGACGCGGCAGTGCCATCGCCGATCAGGCCGGACGCTTGGGCAGCTTGATCGCGGTCTGCGATGTGGCACGCCCCAACGCGGAGCGATTTGCCAAACTCCAGGCCGAGCGCGGACACAAGTGCCAAATCTACAACGACTATCGCGAGATGCTCGACAAGGAGAAAGACATCGACGTCGTCACGATCGGTACACCCGATCACTGGCACGTGAAGATTGCCATCGAGGCCATGCAGGCGGGCAAGCATGTCTACTGCGAAAAGCCGCTGACCCTCACGATCGCCGAAGGCCAGCAGGTCCAAGAGGCCGTCAAGAAGTATGGCAAGATCTTTCAGGTCGGTACCCAGCAGCGCAGCGAATTCGACCGCCGCTTCCTCAAAGCGGTAGCCATCGCCCGCAGCGGCCGGTTGGGTAGCAACCTGCAGGCGGTCAGTTCGGTGGGCAAGGCGGCCTCGCGCGTGGCAGACAAGAACCGGCCCTTCGGTCCCTTCGAAAACTCGCCGGCCCCCGAGTGGCTCGACTGGGAT
>JBQCJB010000206.1:0-7885 GCA_051953155.1 Aureliella sp.
GCCGCTGCGTTCGGCGGCGAAAGGCCGACGCTGAAGACGAAGCCCGGCGCGGTGTAGCGCAGGTACTCGATCAATTCATTCGAGCCGGCGATGTATCCGCCGCAGCTGCCGAACGATTTGCTGAGCGTGCCCATCCAAATGTCGACTTGTCGCGGATCGATACCGAAGTGTTCGCCGATGCCGCGGCCGGTCTTGCCCATCGTGCCCATCGAGTGGGCTTCGTCGACCATCAGCCACGACTTGTAACGCTGTTTGACGTCGATGAACCGCGGCAGGTTCGGGAAGTCGCCATCCATGCTGTAAACGCCTTCGACGACGACCAGGATTCGTCGGTAGCTGGCGCGGACTTCGGCCAAAATGCTTTCCAGAGCCTGCCAATCGTTGTGTGGGAATGGGCGACGGCGTGCGCCGGAGAGGATGGCTCCCTGCACGATGCTGTTATGCGACAGCGAATCGTGCACGATCAAATCGCCGGGACCAACCAGGTGGCCAATCGTCGTTTCGTTGGTGGCATGTCCGCCGACCATGACGACCGAGGCATCGACACCGACCCACTCGGCGATGGCCCGTTCGAGCTGGCCATGCAGATCCTTTTCGCCGCTGACCAGCCGCGAAGCGCTGACGCTCGTTCCGTACTTCTTGACCGCTTCGATCACGGCTGCATTGACTTCGGGATCGCCGCTCATGCCGATGTAGTTGTACGACGCAAAGCTGATCAGTTCGCGGCCGCCAATGCGCGTCGTATCGCGAGTGACACCCTCGTGGACGGTAAAGTAAGGATTCGGCACACCGGTCAAGGCGAACTGGGCCATCGTCCGCTTCAGCTTGCGATACTCGGGCAGCTGATCGAAACGATAGTCTTCCGCAGGGATTTCGCGGCTGTCGACCGGCTTGAGCCCGGTCGGCGTAGGCACCAGATCGCGACGAATGCGCACCTTGCCGAGGTGGGTCTCGATCGCGACGGCGATCTGCCGAATCGTCTCGATCTCCTGCAGCACTTCTTCCGGGAACCGACCGCTGAAGGTCTGTTCGAGCGAATGGGCGATCTGCATCCGTTCGAGGCTGTCCAGCCCGAGGTCGAGGACGATGTTCGTGTCAAGTTCGAGTTCCTTGGCGCGTTCCTGGGCGACGGCCCGAACCGCGTCCATGACGATATCAACGATCTCGTGGTCGGGCGCTGCGCCGGAGGCAGCTGGGGCCGCGGGCACCGCACCGCTCGCTTTCCCGTTGCCGGAGCTACTGGCCAGTGGAGCCGCCGCAATCATCGGTTCGCTCCGCGGCAGATCGAGCTCCCAAGCTTTCCAGCCCGCCACCACCTTCAGCGATTCCTCTTCGTATTCGCGCTTGCAAGCGTGACGCTGGACCTTGCCGCTGGAGGTTCTCGGTAGCGTGCCGACGCGAACCAGCAGCACGGCGTCGGGCGGCAATTCGTGTTGCTGCGTCACGTCCCGGCGAATCGCTTGGATAACGGTCCCCCAGTCGGCTCCTTCTTTGCGCGAGATTTCAGCGCAGATAATCAGCCGTTCGCGCTCCGCGGCGTTGGCCGCAAAGGCTGCCACCAAACCACCTTGCAGCGCGTCGTGCGCCAGCTCGGTCGTCTGTTCGATATCCTGCGGGTAGCGATTGACGCCGCGGACGATGATCATGTCCTTCAGCCGACCGGCGACGAAGATCTGGTTTTTGTAGATGAACCCCAGATCGCCAGTCCGCAGATAGGGACCCTCGCCGTCAGCCGTGTGCGCGTGGAACGTCTCGCGGGTCGCCTCTTCCTTTTCCCAATATCCTTTGCCGACGCTCGGGCTGCTGACCCAGATCTCGCCGATCTGATTGCCGGGCAGCACCTCGCGGGTTTCCGGATGGACGACGAAAACCTTTTCGCCTGGAAGAATCTGGCCGCAGCCGACCAACTCGCGCGCGTGGGGCGCATTGGGTTGGCAAGGCACAACGCGATCAGCCTCCAGCTCGCGAGCATCAAAGCACTCGACCAGCGGCATCTCGGTCTGCGGTCCGCCGCTGACGATCAACGTCGTTTCGGCCATGCCGTAGCAGGGGAGGAACGCGCGCCGATTGAAACCGACTTTTCCGAAACGCTCAGCGAACTGGGCCAGCGTCGAGGGACGAATCGGCTCGGCACCATTGAAGGCCGTTTTCCAACTGCTCAGATCGATACCGTGCAGTTCCTCGTCGCGGATCTTGTCGACGCAGAGTTGATACGCAAAGTTCGGCGCACCGCTGATGGTGGCTTGGTATCGCGAAATGGCGCGCAGCCAGCGAATCGGCTGCTGCAGGAACGTCATCGGACTCATCAACGTCAGCTGGCAGCCCGAAAAGACCGGCATCAAAATACCGCCCACCAAACCCATATCGTGGTACGTCGGCAACCAGCTCACGCCGCACGAATTCTGGCGGACGTTGAAGGCGTGCATGATCATCTCGGTGTTTCGCACGAGATTGGCGTGCGTGAGCATGACCCCCTTCGGATTGCCGGTCGAACCAGAGGTGTATTGCAGCACGGCCAGGTCGTCGGGGTCGACGCGCGGGTTCGTCCAGTTGAGCGAGTAGCCGCCGGCCAGCGAATCGGTGGCCACAATTGAGATCGATTCCCACTCGACCCAGTTGGTATCCCCTTCGATCTGCTGGCGAATCTGCTCATTGGTCAGTGCCAACTGAGCCTGGCAATCGCGGGCGATCCCATGGATGCGCTGCCCTTTGCGATTGCGTCGCGGCGGATAGGCCGGCACCGCCGTCGCTCCGGCGTAGAGACAGCCGAAGAAACCGATCACAAAGTCGATTACCGGCGGATAGACCAACAGCACGCGCTGGCCCGACGCCCCCAGTTTCTGCAAATAACCGCCGACGTTGCGGGCCGCTGCGTCCAGTTGGGCGTAGGTCAGCGAAATCTCTTGGCCTTCATCCCCGTCGGTGTAGTAAAAAGCAACCCGCTCCGGTCGATGAACCGCCCAGTGCTGGAGGACCGCAGCCAGATCGCTGCGCGGTGGTTGGGGGGCACCGTGAAAATACAGCGAAAAGTCAATTTCGCTTGCAAGTGTCTTCATTTCCAATTCCGACCCTACGTTCGTCTCCAAATCCTCACTCCGGGTAGCACACACAAAGTGTACCAAAAACTCCCCAATCTCGCTCAGGCGTGCTGCCTTCGCCAAGCGCGCCGCTTGCCCAGACGGTTCTGTCGAGCGGTTTTAGCGACGCGGGCTCGGGCGTCCACACTGTCGCCTAGATAAGAGGTATCGGTTGTTTTGGCTTTGGCGAGAACAAAAAGCGACCTGCGACGGCGGTCGATTCGGGTTAATTGGTGCTCGGGTCTTCGGGAATGCGGCCTGCCGCAATGCTTTCGGTCAAAATGTCACGCCCAATTTGGCGGATAGCAGTTTGCCAAATTTCCTCGGACGGCGCGAACAGATTTTCTTTCCCGATATTCCAGATCAGCCAGCCTCCCTGCTTGAGCTCCTCGTCGAGCTGCTGCGGTGCCCAGCCGGCATAGCCGTTGAACACGCGGTAGCGGTGGGCCGACTGGTTGCACACCGTTTCGAAGGCATCTTGATCGGTGCTGAGAAAAACGCCGGGTTCGACCGGGCTGGCGCCTTCGACCTCGTGCTCGTGGATGATCACCACCGGGCCTTCGACCGGTCCGCCGTGATAGATCGGTTGGTCGATCTCGACCTCTTGCTCAAGGACGTGCCGCAGGAGTTGCCCGACCGTCACTTCGGTGGGGCGGTTGAGGATCAGTCCGTAGGCCCCGTCCTCGTCGTGTTTCACCAAATAGACGACCGAGCGCAGAAAGTTTCGGTCGCTCAAGTAAGGTGACGCGACCAGCGCTTGTCCTTCGTAATACTGAGTTGCCAACCGTGTGCTCCCTTCTCGCGCAGGCCTGGCTGCGTTGATGACGGCCCGGCTTAATCCGACAATGATCGCTCCGACAATGATCGCCGCAACATTTGTCGACCCGACATTTGTCGACTAGGTCGGCACGCGAACCGTTTCCAGCAATTTGCGAATGACGTTTTCCGCGCCGCTGCGGTCCGCGCCGGGCAGCATGCCGCGGGGGACGATGCGATGGGCCAGGACCGGCACGGCTAGCTTCTTGATGTCGTCAGGCACAACATAATCTCGTTGTTCGACGATCGCCAGCGCTTGGGCAGCTCGGTAAAGGCTGAGCGCTCCACGCGTGCTAACGCCGACCTGGACCAGTTCGCTTTCGCGAGTGGCATGCACGATATTCAACAAGTAATCGACCAAAGAGTCGTCGAATCGCACGTGGCGTGCCATAGTCTGAGCCTGGACGATTCTTTCTGGCGAGATCACTGCCTTGAGCTGGTCGACCGGTTCTCCCTCGCGGTGCGTGCCCAGCAGCTTTCGCTCGTACTCCCTGGCCGGGTAACCGACGGTCAACCGTAGCAGAAAGCGATCGAGCTGGCTTTCGGGTAGCAAATAAGTCCCTTCGAATTCGAAGGGGTTTTGAGTTGCGATGACCAAAAAGGGGACCGGTAGCGCGTGCGTCTGTCCGTCGACGCTGACCTGCGATTCGCTCATCGCCTCGAGCAGTGCGCTTTGCGTTCGCGGGGGCGCGCGGTTGACTTCGTCGGCCAATACGATGTTCGCAAAGACGGGGCCGCGATTGAACAGGAACTGGCCGCTGCTGGAATTGTAGATGCTGCTGCCGACGATATCGCTGGGCAACAGGTCCGGCGTGAACTGCAAGCGGGTGAAGTGCCCCGAAATGCTCTTGGCGAGAGCCTTCGCAATCAGCGTCTTGCCGACCCCGGGCACGTCTTCCAGCAGGATATGCTCGTTGGCCAATAGGGCCACGATCGTCATCCGCACCACGCTGGTTTTGCCGAGCACTGCTTGCTCGACGTTCTCTTGCAGCTTCAACAAGTCGGCCGACAGTTGCGGATCGATCATAGATTGAGGGTGATTCATGCTGGTGGACGACGAGCGCGGCCGTGACCGCTGGCCCGGGTCCGGCATGGTTAGAAAGCAGTGAGTATCGTAAACTTGACACTCGCCTGCGTCCACTCGCCAGGCCATCGTCCGGCGGCTGCCGAGACTGCTGACCGGAGTGGGCGCCTCGATTTAGGGACGGACCTTTGCCACCGGATGGAACGAGAAAACCAAGATGACGGGCCGCCAATTCGATTCGACCGACCGCACACCTTCGCAAGCCTCGGAAGCGGCGGACGACCAACCGGGCTCTGGGCCGGTGCCTGCCAAGCCCCAGCAACCGGCCCCGCGCATGCTGACTCGCGTATGCGTCGGTCTGGCAGTGGTGTTGTTCATCGGCTTGTTCCTGTCGCGCTCGTTCGCGCAGCGCTTCGATTTCGGCGTGGCCAACATCCTGACGCTGATCATGGGTTTCCTGGCGTGGCTCTCGCTGACGATCGGCTTGGCCGCTTCGAATTTGCCGCGGTGGGTGTGGCGGAGCGTGGCGCTGGCGCCGCTGGTCGCCGTCGCGGTCGCCCTCAGTTTTCTGCGCGTGGTCCGGGTCGACGGCGAACTGGTGCCGCAATTCGAATCGCGGTGGAAGTCGGCCGCCCTGCCGCCCGCCGGCCCGGAAGCGGGCGAGCAGGAGGGCATCCCGGCCGAGATGCTCCAGCCGCGTGCGACCGACTTTCCGCAGTTCCTCGGCCCACACCGCAATGGAATCGTGACCGGTACCAAGCTGGAGACCGACTGGAAGAGCCATCCGCCAGAGATTCTATGGAAGCAACCGATCGGAGCAGCCTGGTCGAGCTTCGCCGTCCAAGGCGACGTGGCGGTCACGCTCGAACAGCGAGAGGACCAGCAGTGGATCTCGGCCTATGAGGTCGAAACGGGGCGATTGCTGTGGCACACGGCCATCCCGGGGTCGCACTTTAACGTGATGGGCGGTACCGGTCCCCGCAGCACACCGACGCTTGTCGATGGCAGAGTCTATGCGCACCTGGCGGCCGGGCAGTTGGTATGTCTCGAGCTGGCTACGGGCAAGAAGATTTGGGAAGTCGATCTGCTGAAACTGGCGAACTGGGATCAGTCGGCGGCTGAAGTCGAGGTTTCCTGGGGGCGATCCGGTTCGCCACTGGTTGTTGGACAGCGCGTGATCGTGCCGCTGGGAGGCCCCGAGGGAGAGCGGGATCGTTCGCTGATCGCGCTGAGCATCGAGGACGGCCACACGCTTTGGCGAGCTGGCTCGGATCAAATGAGCTACTCGTCGCCCGCTTTGGTAACCCTGCTCGGTAAGCAGCAGATTGTCATGGTCAACGAGACGAGCGTCACCGGGCACGAGCTCGACTCGGGCGCCGTGCTCTGGAGCGTGCCGTGGCCGGGCCAGAGCAACGGTTCGGCCAACGTCTCCCAGCCAGTGCCGCTGGACGATTCGCGGCTGTTGATCAGCAAAGGTTATTCGCACGGATCCGAGGTGGTCCAGTTTTCGAAGGACTCGGACAGCGGCTGGAAATTTGATGTCGTCTGGCGCGACTCGGGCACGTTGAAAACGAAGTTCACGTCACCTGTCGTTCGCGGCGCCTACGCCTACGGACTGAGCGACGGAATTCTGGAGTGCGTGCGGCTCAGCGACGGAAAGCGCCAATGGAAGAAGGGACGCTACCGGCAGGGGCAAGTGTTGCTGGTCGATGATGTGCTGCTGGTCACCAGCGAAAGCGGCTCGATCGTCTTGGTTGCTGCCGAGCCGGAAGAATTTCGCGAGCTGGCCAAGCTGGACGTGATCGGAGACGTTACCTGGAACGTGCCCGCACTGTCGGGCGATCGCTTGCTGATCCGCAACGCCGACGAAGCGGCCTGCCTGAGATTGCCGTTGGCCGAGGGCAAAGCCGATACGCAGGCGGTCGATCAGTCCCAAACGCAGGTGCCGCCAAACACGCTCCGGTCCGAGCCTCCGCAGTAGGCTGTTCTTTCGGCAACGCAACGACCATTAGGAATTCCATGACGCAACTCGACATGCTCGTGATCGCCCCGCACCCGGACGACGCAGAACTGGGGATGGGCGGCGGCGTCGCCAAAATGATCGCCGCCGGTTGGCGCGTCGGTGTGTTGGATTTGACCAGTGGCGAACCGACGCCGCATGGCGACGAAGTCACTCGAGCTCGTGAGACCGCGGCCGCTTCGCAGGCTCTCGGGCTGACGTGGCGAGAGAACCTCGGCCTCCGCAATCGTTACTTGGAGGCGACGCTCGAGGCCCGCGCGGCGCTGGCGGCCGTCTTTCGCCGCGTGCGGCCGCGGTGGCTGTTCGCTCCCTACTGGGAGGACGCTCATCCAGACCATGTCGCCGCAACCCAACTGGTCGAAGCGGCCCGTTTTTGGTCAAAGCTGACCAAGACCGATCTGCCCGGCGAGCCATTCCATCCGGAGCGGATTTTTTACTACTACTGCATTCATCTCAAGCACGTTGCGCAGCCGAGTTTCGTGCTCGACATTTCCGAGCATTGGGAAGCCAAGCAGGCCTCGATCGAAGCTTATCGAACGCAGTTCATCACCGGTCGAGAAGCTTTGCAGCCTTCGATGATCGAGCGCTTTCGCGATGAAGCGGCCTATTGGGGCAAGATGATCGGAACCCGCTACGGCGAACCCTACGCCTCGCGCGAGCCCATCGCCCTCACCAGCCTTTCCGCCCTAAAGTAGGACAGCCCTCTGGGCTGTCCATATTTCTTAAATCCCCCCGCGAAGTCAACTATGTCGCGAGGTGTGACGCGATGTGTCATGCCGGATGTATCGCGGGGTCTGAGGCACTCGTCAACTTCGGTGCATTTGTTTTGAGTGACAGCCCAGAGGGCTGTCCTACTTAGTGGAACAGCCCTCTGGGCTGTCTGTATTTCTTAAGTCGCCCCATGAAGTTGACTATGTCGCGAGGTGTGACGTGATGTGTCATGCCAGA